>JBJOHE010000001.1:0-4514 GCA_046047895.1 Planctomycetota bacterium
TCTTCCTTTGCATGGCCGGAGGCCCTTCCCAGTTCGAGACCTTCGACTGGAAGCCGGCACTCAAGGCTCTCCATGGCAAGCCGTTTCCCAAGTCGTATACGAAGGGCCAGCAACTCGCCCAGTTGCAGAATGCCGAACTCAAGGCCCGGGGGTCGTTTGTCGGCTTTCGGAAGCATGGGCAGGCAGGGATCGAGGTGAGCGATCTCTTTCCGCATCTGGCGAGGAATGCTGATCGGCTCTGCGTGATCCGCTCGATGCAGACTGAGCAGATCAACCACGACACGGCCCACGCCTTCATGAACACTGGTTCGATCATAAAAGGCCGGCCGAGCATGGGTTCCTGGCTGCTCTACGGCCTGGGATCGGTCTCCGACAACCTCCCCGGCTTCGTTGTCCTCACGTCGGCCGGCCGGTTAGGCCAGCAGCCGATCTCGGCCCGGCAGTGGTCCTCCGGCGTACTGCCGAGCCGCTTCCAGGGCATCATGTTTCAGTCAAAGGGGGATGCTGTCCACTACATCTGCAGCCCGCCCGGCGTCTGTCAGAGCACGCAGCGGCAGGTGGTGGAGGAGGTGGCCCGGCTCAACGGGCTTCTCGCCGCCGAACAGAATGATCCGGAAATCGCTACACGGATCTCGCAGTATGAAATGGCATTCCGGATGCAGTCCAGCGTACCGGAGCTCACCGACTTCTCGGGCGAGACGAAGGAGACACTTGACCTCTACGGCGTGAAGGAGGCTGGCGACGGCTCCTTCGCCTCCAACTGCCTCATGGCCCGACGGCTTGCCGAGCGGGGTGTGCGGATGATTCAACTCTACCATCGAGCCTGGGACCACCACTCGGATATCGAGCCGGGCATGAGAGAGGGTGCAGCGGCCGTTGACAAGCCGTCGGCCGCGCTGATCGAGGATCTCGCCCGCCGCGGGCTTCTCGACGACACGCTCGTGCTCTGGGGGGGTGAGTTTGGTCGCACACCCATGGGCCAGGGCTCAGGCCGCGATCACCATATCTTGTCCTTTAGCCTGTTCCTCGCAGGCGGCGGCAGCAAGCCGGGCACAACCTGGGGAACCACCGATGAGCTCGGCTACCGCGCCGTCGAGGACGTCGTGTCGGTGCACGACCTGCATGCCACGATGCTCGCGCTCCTGGGCATCGACCACCACCGACTGACGACGAGGTTTCAGGGGCTCGACGTCCGTCTCACCGGCATCGCTGGCAACGTGGTGAAAGGCATCATGGCCTGACGCATCCCGCCGAACGCTCTCATGAGCCCCCGTACCGAAACCGGGAGCTCACGACGTGCGACCGAGTGGCTCGAGTCTGTCGGCTGGAAAACCCGCTCCAAAACGCCGGGCCCCCACCGGGAGGCCGAACCCTCACCAGGGATCGGTACGAGCAGAGCTGCAATGGCAACCGCTCGGCCGAGAAGTATTGGAAGCGTTTCGCTGAGCCAAGCCGATCAGTCACCCGAACCCCGGTCAGTCAGATCTCGGGGCGACTCAGAGGGGCGTTGGCTGGCTTTGGAATCTCAAGATCCCGTTCGCTGTCGGCCGCCGGGAACTCAAGGTTGAATTCATGCTCGGCGATCAATCCGTCGGAGGGCGTGCGGAGTGCCGTCACCCGCACGATCATCGGGCCACCGCCGATGCCCGGGGCCCGCGAACCGGCCGTGTCGTACCGGCCATTGAGGATCGCCGCGACACCTTGGGGGCCTGAGTTCCCCTTGGTGCCGTCGGGAGAGAACAGCACCTCTCCGTAGGGCACCGGTTCGCCCCCGCAGGTCACCCGCCCCGCGACGCGATATCGGGCCGGACCGGCCGCCCCGCTACAGCCGATCGCCAGAGGCAAACCCAGCAGGCAGGCCGCCGCCCAGCCAGCTGTGAACCGTCTACCCAGTCGAGTCGTGCGTGTCATGTTTCAGTTTTCATCGGAGGTGTCGCTGCCGGCCCGACTGGCCAGCGGCAGCAGCACGGTGTTGACATCGACCGTCTCGCCCAGAAATCGCACGCTGGCGTCGGCCATCGCGATCGTGCACCCGGCCGGATGATTGCTGCCCATGCTGGTCTCATTCCAGTTGTTGCCGCCGTTGTAGCGGACCACCTTCATCGCATTCTTGACGTTCTTCGCTCCGGTTGAATCATTTCCCCAGCAGACTCCCCTCACCCACGAACGCAGTGACGAAGGTGCCTGCTCGAGGCCCTGCCAGGCGACCTCGAATACCATGAGGGTTTTCGATGTGCCGTCCTGCACGTCCTTGATTCGCACCTGGGTGGGATTCGCTGGATTCGCCGAAACGATGCTGCCCGAGAGCGGCATCATCCCTTCACACGCAAGCGTCCCCTGCTGGGATGACGAGAGCGTTTCGTAGGGCCGCTTTGTCAGCGGGTTCGTGCCGACCGGGCCGGCATTGGCGACGTAGTGGGTGGTGTACGCCCGCTGGCCCTTGTGACTGTCGATATCGCTGCCCGAGCGATCCTCCGGGTAGCTCGCGCAATAGAACGTGGGAACCTTGACCACGCCCGCCTGCTCGTTCGGACCTCCTTGGTACGCCTGCTTTCGGGGATCGATCAGCGCTGCCAACTGGGACTGTTCGATGAAGGGTAGCACAAGGCACAACCAGCTCACGCCCGTTCGTGGATTCGAGCCGCCGGGAGAAAAGTGCGCAGGGAAACCGCGCTTCGCGTCGTGGTAGCTATGCAGTCCGAGGGCCAGCTGCCTTACGTTCTGTTGACAGGCCGTCCGCCGAGCCGCCTCGCGGGCGCTCTGTACGGCGGGCAAAAGCAGCCCTATCAAGGTCGCGATGATCGCGATCACCACCAAGAGTTCCACGAGCGTAAAGCCAGCACGAGATGCACGTCGAGCCGACGCAGCGAAGCGACGACAAAGCATGGCAAATTCCTCGGATGAGTGAGCCGAACGGATGATGAACAGGCCCGCGACTTCGTGCGGCCTTGGTCGCAGGCGTGGATGATCGGCGACTTTTCGCCCCTCCCCAACCACTTTTCTGAAATTAGGAAGAAAGGTTTGTTTCGTCAAGTGCTTTGTCAGGTTCTTTGTCAAGCCGCCTGTCAATCGTTGGCCGCGGGGAGTGCACCTGGGGCCGGTTTTCAAAGCGGTGAGCTCACGCCAGGATTTCGTGCACCACCCGGGCGGGTTCGACACCGGTGAGCTTGAAGTCGAGCCCCATGAAGCGGTGGGTGAGCCGCTCGTGGTCGATGCCCAGCAAATGAAGGGCCGTGGCGTGCAGGTCGCGGACATGGACGGGGTGTTCCACGACGTTGTAACTGTACTCGTCGGTCGTTCCGTAGGTGAGGCCAGGCCGCACGCCCCCGCCGCACAGAAACATCGTGAAGCACCGCGGGTGGTGGTCGCGGCCCGCCTCGGGGCTCTTCCAGTCGCCCTGGCCGGCCACACCGCGACCGAACTCGCCCCCCCAGATCACCAGCGTGTCGTCAAGCAGGCCCCGCCGCTCAAGGTCGATGATCAGAGCTGCGGTCGGCTGATCGGTGTCTCGGCAGCGGGCGGTGCACCAGCTCGTCAGCCGGCTATGGTGGTCCCAGTCGGGATGGAAGAGCTGGATGAAACGCACGCCCCGCTCAGCCAGCCGGCGGGCCAGGATGCAGTTGGCCGCGTAGCTGCCCGGCCGGCGGGAATCGGGGCCGTAAAGCTCGAAAGTCTCTTCCGACTCATCCGACACGTCGATCAGGTCCGGCACGCTCGTCTGCATTCGAAAGGCCATCTCGTATTGCCGGATTCGGGTGGCGATCTCGGCGTCGCCAGTGGCTGCGTGACGAAGACGGTTGAGTTCGGCCAGGCCCTCGAGCATCTCGTGGCGGGATTCACGGGTCAGGCCGGCCGGATCGCGGAGGTCGAGCACGGCGTCGCGGGCACTCCTGAGCTTCACCCCTTGGTATCGCGATGGAAGGAAGCCCGAGCCCCAGTAGTGGTCGTAGAGCGGCTGATCGCTGGGCCGCTGCATCTTCGAGATCATCACGAGATAGTCGGGCAGGTCGCGGTTGTCACTGCCTAACCCGTAGCTCACCCAAGCACCCATGCTTGGCCGGCCAGGGATTTGGTTGCCGGTGAGAAACTGCGTCATCGCCGGGGCATGGTTGATCTGGTCGGTGTGCATGCTCCTGATGAAGCAGCACTTGCCAGCGACCTTCGCCAGGTGCGGCAGCCACTCCCCCACCTGGGCGCCGCTTTCGGGGCAGGTGAGAAACTTCGTGAGTCCCGGCAGTACCAGCTGTTTTTGACCAGAAGTCATCGTGGTCAGCCGCTGGCCCCGGCGGACCGAGGCCGGCAGTTCCGTGCCGGCCCACTTTGTGAGCCCCGGCTTTGGATCGAAAAGCTCAAGCTGCGAAGGGCCGCCAGATTGCGTCAGGAAGATCACCCGCTTGGCCCGCGGGGCGAAGTGAGGCAGGCCCGGGAGGCCTGGCGGCGTGACCGCTGCGGCTCGGGTGATGGCCGAGCGGGCAAGCAGGTCACCCAACGCGATCGCCCCAAGCGAGAGGCCG
>JBJOHE010000002.1:0-4770 GCA_046047895.1 Planctomycetota bacterium
CCTCGACAGCGGCCACAATCTGCTCTTCGGAGTGCTCGCTCGTGATGAAGAATCGCACCCGGGCGGCCGACTCCCGCACTGCCGGATAGAGGATCGGGCGGGCGTTGATACCCCGCTCAAGCAGCGCCTGCGACACGGCCAGGGCCCGCTGTGAGCTCCCCAGGATCACCGGGATCACGGGCGTGTCGCCACTGTCACCCGTATCGAGGCCGGCGTCATCGGCGAGTTTCAAAAACAGGGTCGACCGCTCGCGGAGCCGCTCCACCCGCCAGGGCTCCCGCCTCAGCACCCGCACCGCCGCGAGTGCCGCGGCCGCGTTTGGCGGCGAGCAGGCGGTCGAAAACACGAAGGCCGGCGTCGTGAGGCCGAGATAGTCGACCAGCCGGCGGCTGCCGGCCAGGTATCCTCCACCGGAGCCGAGGGCCTTGCTGATCGTGCCCATCCAGAGATCCCCCGTGGCCGGGTCGACCCCGAAATGTTCGCTGATGCCGCGGCCCCGTCGGCCCATCGTGCCGATCGAGTGGGCCTCGTCGACATAGAGCAGCGCGTCGTGCCGCTGCTTGATCTCGATGAACCGCGGCAGGTCGGGGAAGTCGCCGTCCATGCTGTAGACGCCCTCGATCGCCACCACGACCCGGCGATAACGGCCGCGGATGTCCCGCAGAAGCGAGTCGAGCTGGTCGTGGTCGTTGTGGCGGAAGCTGCGGGTGGCGGCTTCCGAGGCCGCCGCTCCGCGGACGATGCTGTTGTGGGCGAGTTCGTCGTAGAGGATCAGATCCTGGGCGTTGAACAGGTGGGCGAACACCGAGGCGTTCGTGCCGTAGCCGCAGGGGAACACGGTGGCCCGCTCCGTCCCGATGAAGGCTGCAAGCTCGGCGTCGAGTTCGTCGAGGAGCGTGTTGTTGCCCCCGACCATCCGGCTGGCGGAGGCGCCACAACCGAAGCGGTCGATCGCCTCCTTCGCGGCCTGCACCACGTCGGGATGGGAGCCGAGCCCGAGGTAATCGAAGCTCGTGAACGACACGACCTCCCGGCCATCGATCCGGGCCGTCCTTCCCACCACCGACTCGGCCGCCAGCCGGAACGGGTTGCGGAGGCCGGCGGCGGCGAGATCGGCCAGCCGCCGCTCGAGGGCGGCACATTCGGGAAAGGCATCGGCCAGACGGTCGGTCGCCGACCCGTTTGTGGGGGGCTGTAGCGGGGCCCGGATCACGGCGGGCTGCGGCACCGGTTCGGGCGGCTGGCTGCGGTCGGCCGCGTCGAACATCCGCTCGGCCACGCAGTCCACAAGATCGCCGCAGGTCGTCACGCGGGCAAGCCACTCGTCGCGAAACCGCATTCCGTAGCGGCCCTCGATGCGGGCCACAGCGTCGGCGAGCAACAGGTCGTCGATGCCGCAGGCGGCGAGTTCCGTCGCGGCCGTCAGCGGCCGGCGGCCGGCGGCCGGCACCACCCGCTCGAGTTCGGCGAGCACCACCCGCCCGATCGAGGCCCGGGTGTGGGCGCCGGGCAGTTCCCGCTCGTCAGCCTCGTCGGTCTCCGTGCCCTGACCGATGTCCCGACCGTGCAGCCAGACTCGAATCATGTCCGCCTCGTCTCCTCCGTGTGTCGGCGCGAACGCCAGACCGCACTATATGGAAACGGGCCGAATCCAACATGGCGGCGGAAACCTGGCCCGGGCCAAGGCCTCGCCAGGCACCCCGGAATTTCCCGGGGAAAACCCGCGATTGGTAGACCGTAGCGATGGCGTTTTGCTGCTGGATCGTGCCGGTCAAAGCGATCGGGGTCAGTCTGCGAGCAGCCGCCGAAGCACGAAGGGCAGAATCCCTCCCGCCCGGAACTGATCGAGCTCCACCGGCGTGTCGATCCGCACGAGGCAAGGAATCTGCTTCTTCGAGCCGTCGGGCGACGTGGCCGTGACGGTGACGGTGGCCCGCGGCGCGAGGCCCTCGAACGGAATGTCGAAGGTCTCCTCGCCGGTCAGGCCGAGCTGCTGCCACGCGTCGGGCAGCACCAGCGGCAGCACGCCCATGCCGACCAAGTTCGAGCGATGGATCCGTTCGAAGCTCGCCGCCAGCACGGCCCGCACGCCGAGCAGCATCGTGCCCTTGGCCGCCCAGTCGCGGGAACTGCCGGTGCCATACTCCGCCCCGGCGAGCACCACCAGCGGCGTCCCCTGCTCGCGATACTTCACCGCTGCGTCGTACACCGGCATCACGTCACCGCCGGGCAGCAGGCGGGTGACGCCCCCTTCGGTGCCGGGCACGAGCAGGTTGCGGATCCGGATGTTGGCGAAGGTGCCCCGGGTCATCACCCGATCGTTGCCGCGGCGGGCGCCATAGCTGTTGAAGTCTTCCGGAGGCACGCCGTGTTCCACGAGGTAGCTGCCGGCCGGGCTCTTCTTGGCGATGCTGCCGGCCGGCGAGATGTGATCGGTGGTGACGCTATCGCCCAGGGCGAGGAGCACCCGCGCCCCCTGCACGCTCGCCGGCGGCCTGGGCTCACGGGACAGCTCGGCGAGAAACGGCGGCTCCTGGATGTAGGTGCTGGCGGCATCCCAGTCGTAGAGCTCGCCGCTGCTTGTCGGCACGGCATTCCAGCGGGGATTCGACTCCCAGACATTGCCGTAGCGGGCCTGGAACTGCTCGGGCAGCACGCTCTCGGCCACCGCCGCCCGCACCTCGGCCGCGGTCGGCCAGATCTCGCGGAGAAAGACGGGCCGCCCATCGTCGCCGGTGCCGATCGGCTCCTGCTCGAGGTCGATATCGATCGTGCCGGCCAGGGCATAGGCCACGACGAGCGGCGGGCTGGCCAGCCAATTGGCTTTCACGAGCGGGTTCACCCGGCCCTCGAAATTGCGGTTGCCCGAAAGCACGGCCGCGGCCACAAGGTCGCCCTCGGTCACGGCCTTCGCCACCGCCTCGGGCAGCGGCCCCGAGTTACCGATGCAGGTGGTGCAGCCGTAGCCCACGGTCTCGAAGCCGAGGGTGTCGAGGTCCTTGGCCAAACCCGACCGCTCGAGATAGTCGGTGACCACTCGCGATCCGGGCGCGAGGCTCGTCTTCACCCAGGGCTTTGTCGTCAGTCCGCGGGCCACGGCCTTCCGCGCCACGAGGCCGGCCGCCACCATCACATCGGGGTTGCTCGTGTTGGTGCAGCTGGTGATGGCCGCGATCACGACGGCACCGTGGCCGATCGACTCGGCGTGGCCGTTCACCGCCACGCTGCCGGTTCGCTCGAGCGCCGCTTCGTCAAGGGCGAAGCCCCGGGCCGCCGTCGGGGCGGCGAGCGCGGCGGAGAAGGCCTGCTTCACGCCCCCGAGCGGCACGCGGTCTTGCGGCCGCTTGGGGCCGGCCAGGCTCGGCACCACCGCCCCGAGATCGAGCGCCAGCCGCTTCGTGAATTCGGGGATCGGGGCGGCCGCGGTGCGGAACATCCCCTGCTCTTTCATGTACCGTTCCACGAGCGTCACCTGCGACTCCGGCCGCCCGGTGAGCCTGAGATAGCGGAGCGTCTCGTCATCGACGGGAAAGAAGCCCATCGTGGCACCGTATTCGGGCGCCATGTTGGCAATCGTGGCCCGGTCGGCGAGCGTCATCCGATCGAGGCCGGAGCCGAAGAACTCGACAAACTTGCCGACCACCCCTTCCTTCCGCAGGATTTCGGTGACGGTCAGCACGAGGTCGGTCGCGGTCGCTCCCGCCGGCAGTTCGCCGGTGAGTTCGAAGCCGACCACCTCAGGCAGGAGGAGCGACATCGCCTGGCCGAGCATCACCGCCTCGGCCTCGATGCCGCCCACGCCCCAACCGACCACGCCGAGGCCGTTGATCATGGTGGTGTGGCTGTCGGTGCCGACGAGGGTGTCTGGCACGGCCACGGGCAGCGTCCGCCCGCCGCCGGCCGCGGGTGAGGCCGGATCCCGGAGGAAAACGCAGCCGGCGAGATATTCAAGGTTCACCTGGTGCACGATCCCGATCGCGGGTGGCACCACCCGAAAGTTGTGGAAGGCCTGCTGGCCCCAGCGGAGAAAGGCATAGCGTTCAGCGTTGCGGGCGAACTCGATGTCGACGTTCTTCTCGAGCGCATCGTTCGAGCCGAAGAAGTCGACCTGCACCGAGTGGTCGATCACCAGGTCGACCGGCACCAGTGGATTGATTTTTCCCGGATCGCCCCCGAGCCGCTTCATCGCCGCCCGCATCGCCGCGAGATCGACGACGCAGGGGACGCCCGTGAAATCCTGGAGCACCACGCGGGCCGGCTTGAAGGGAATCTCCTGCTCGGCCGGCTTGGCCGCGTTCCAGCCGGCGAGGGCCCGCACGTCAGCTTCCGTCACCTCGTACCCGTCGCAGGTGCGGAGCAGGGCTTCGAGCACCATCCGCAGGGAGTAAGGAAGCCGCGCGGTGTTCGTCACCCCGGCGTCGTCGAGAGCCCACAGCCGGTAAAGAGTAGCGGGGCCGGAGCCGGTTTCGAAGGTGGAGCGGCAGGAGAACGGGTCGGCGGGATTGGTTGGCATGGCGGAATCGAAGGGTCGGAGGCGGGAAACGGACGGAAAACCACCGGCAACTCCGCCTCGGCGTGCCGGTGGGCCCGGTAGCCTATCGGAACTTCCAAGCGGCGAAAAACAGGGGCGGCTGGGTCAGCCGGCGCCACCGGCCCCGCGGCGGCCTCCTCTTGGGCCCACCCTGCGACGGGCCTGGCAACGGAGGCTCAACCGAAAACACCCGGCAGTTTCGGTGGTTTGCGCGGATTGTTCCGGGGTCTCGACTGGCT
>JBJOHE010000003.1:0-4016 GCA_046047895.1 Planctomycetota bacterium
GAGGCTGTCCGGCGAATCACCCGGCGGCGCCGGGGCGATCTTGAGGACCGACCTGAGGCGGTTTAGAATCGGCCCCGGAGGGTAAGCGAACGGCTAGCGGTCTGACTCGAAATCAGATGCCGAGAAATCGGTTGCGGGTTCGAATCCCGTGCCCTCCGTTTCTTAGTCCCGGGGTTTCCCCGGGATTCATCGCAGGTCTCGGCCCCCGGCTCGGATGAGCCGGGGTGGGTTCCCGAGGCGGCTTTGCGTGACCACGAGCCGGCGTGGCTCTTCATGCCAGGCGCCGAGTCTGGTCAGGTCAGCACGCAGCCGAGAGTCAGCGGCCTTCGCGAATGACGAGTTCGCCGTTCATCACCATCCAGTGCCCCGGAAAGGTGCAGAGGAACGGATAGCGGCCGGGGGCGGCGGGAGCATGGAAGTGGATCGTCTGCCGGCCCTGGGGCGAGACGATGTCGGTGTGGGCGAGGATGTCGTCGGTCGCGGGAATGTACTGCCGGGCTGCTGCGGCGGGGTCGGTCACGAGCCGGTTGACCAGGTCGCCAACCCGGTCGAGGCTGCCCGCTCGAGCCAGCGCCCAGTTGTGGGGCACGACGTCGGGGTTTTCGAGCGTGAGTTCCAGCGGTTCGCCGGGCTCGGCCTCGATCGTGCGGGGGAGGAACGACAGATTCGGTCCCACCCGGATCGCGATCGGCCGGGCTGAGGCGATCGGCTTGATGAAGGGATTTGGCTCGCGGCGGCCGAGCCGGGCGAGGTCGGCCAGGATCGGATGCGGAGGATGAGCCGCGTCGCGGGGCGGGACCCCGCTCTGTCGAAACGACGCGTCGAGGGCATGCACCGTGAGCACGAGATCGCAGAGCTTTCCCGGGGCCGTCTCCAGGCAAAGCTGGAGTTGATTGACCGGGGCGATCGCCGGCATCTCGAGAAACACCGCCCGACCGTCTTCGAAGACATGGCAGGAGCGGATCGGGAGCTGGTCGTGGCCGAGCACGCCTTCGTGCCGCGTGGAAAACTCAGGGGAGCCGTAGCCTGGGGAATAGCGGTAGTTCCAGCACTGCGCGAACTGGCGGGAGGGATCGCCCATCACCGCCGGATCGACCGGTTCGGCGAACCGCACCACGACGCCGTTGTCGTGAACGTGGAAGCCCGTCGGCAGAGCTGAGGCTGCTGCCTCCCCCACATGCCGCACCCGTTCCAGGCAGCCGGGGTCGGGCGTGTAGGTGCCCCAGCCTCCCATGCCGCAGACATACAGGCAGCCATCGGACGCCCGGAACCGGCCACGGTGGCTGCCCGAACGAAACTCGACCGGCAGCGGCACGATCGCCCCCTGGAGCTGCCCGGCAACCTCATCGCGGAGCAGAAGGAAGGCGGTGCCGGCTCCGTAAGAAAGGTGGACGAGGTGGCCGCCCAAGGGGCCGAGCCCGCCCTCAGGCAGCCACACCTGCCCTCCCGAGGAATTGTCCATGCCGCGGGGGAGATAGACGAGCGGCAGCGCCGGTGGCTCCTCGCTTCGTGGGCCGCGGTGCCCGAAGTGGAGCGGCAGACGGTCGCGATCGGGCCGGACGGCCGCCACCATGCTCGCCGGCACCCATTCCCCCTCGCTGCTGGCCACCGTGATCATGCCATCGGGGGTGACGCCAAGGCCGTCGGGGTTCCGCAGGCCCGTCGCGAGCACCTCCGCGGTCCGGCCGTCGGCCGCGATCCGCAGCAGCCCTTGGTTGCTCGACGCGGTGAGGAACCTCCCGGCCGTGTCTCGCTCCAGGCCCATCACATAGTCGTGGCCGCCGGCCGACGTTCGGTAGGCCCGCGAGAAGCATTCGTAGCGGTCGATCTCGCCATCGGCGTTCGCATCGTGAAGCCGCGTGATCTGGTCGCGACCGAGCACGTGGATCACGCCGTCGACCACGAGCAGCCCGAGCGGCTGATGCAGGCCCGACGCGATCCGCCGCCATCGAAGCCGACTCAGGGATTCATCGACACCGTCGACCCGCCAGACGTCGCCCTGCATCGTGCAGACCGCGATCCCACCGTCGGGGAGAAAGTCGTGGCCGCCGCAGTAGAGCTTCGCTCGCCACGGGTTTTCATGTGGCAGGGTGAGCCGATCGACCGCCAGCGGCGCCGTTTGGCCGCGCTCGCCCCGGGTCTCGATCACCTCCGGCCACTGGGGCGGCCCGCCGGCCAGGAAATGCCGGCAGGGATGTTCGGCGAGCGGAGCGACCACTGGTACGAACCGGCCCGCCTCGACCCGCGGCACGTCGAGATGCAAGACGCCGTCGATCCGATAGAGAAACCCCACCTCGCGGCCATGGCGGCAGAAGCCCTCGTAGGTCGCCTCCCGGGCCCTCGGCGGAGCCGGTGCTGCCTGGTCGAGCCGGATGCCCGTGCCGGTGAGTCCCCCGAGGAAGCCAGCCCTGACATCCGAGTAGCTGACGAATCCTTCCTTCCAGACCACGGGGTAGGAGAGCGTGTCGGGGTCGAAGCAGGCCGAGAGCCCGCCGGCGAGCTGCACGCACACCGCCCGCCGGATGGTCTGCCCGAAGGCGCGGAGCACACCGCATTGGACCGAGCCGGCCTCGATCTCGTTCCACTGATTGCTTCGCCAGGTCTCCTCGTTCTGCGTGCCCCAGTGGCCGTGCCGGTGGCCCTCGAGACCTGGGAAGGGTGGGGTCAGCGGCGGCCGGGGGCAGAGGTCGCGAAAGAAGCGAGCCTCCTTGGCGTAGAAGTCGTACACACGCTCGCGATTGACCGGCTCCTGCCAGGTGGCGTTCACGAGCGGATCGAGCGGAGCGGGATCGAAGCTGAAGCTTGCCGGGGCGCCGGCGTGGGACTGCCGGAGGATGGCGTCGACGGCGGCAGCAGGGAGGGCCCGATCATCCCGGCCGAGGTCGGCGAGAAACCGCACCAGGTCCTGCCGCTCGCCCGCCGCGAGCGAGTCGAGCAGCCGATCGGGCATCAGGCTTCCCACCTCGGCGGTCTCCTCGATGTCCTCGGCGGCGAGTCGCACCAGCGAATCGCTCACGGGATCTTGGACCTCGATGCCACCGTCTGCGGCGGCCCTGGGATAGCCGCGGACCATCCGGCCGTCGGCGGTCCGAATCACCACGGCCCGGTAGGCCGGCTCAACGTCTTGCTGCGGGTGGAGCAAGGACGCGACGATCTCCACCGCCGATCGCGCCGCGCCGATCCGGTCGAGGGCTGGCCCCACCCGGCCGCCGTGCTCGCCGATCCGATGGCACGAGAGACAGGCGAGCGTGTGACGGGCGAAGACCTCGGCGCCCCGCAGCGGGTCGCCGGCGGTAGCCGCGGCGACCGCGAGCGATTTGGCCTCTGGAGAAGGTTCCGCATGCGCGGAGACCGCCCCAGCGAGGGCGACCGCGAGATTGCAGATAAGCCGGCCGGCCCGACCGCCGCCGTGCCGCTCTCGCCATCTCTCAGGATGCGGGCCTGGCCTCCGAGAAGGAAATCGCATGGTCGGCTCCGGGCTGCAGCTCACGAGCAGCATCTTGATCAATCAGACCGGTCGCCGCGACCCTTGCCTGCGGACCCGCGCCAAAAAGCCTGCCGCGGCGGCTCGAGGGGCTTTATGCTGGCGGAGGGCTTTGCGGATGCCGCGGCCCCGGCCGCCGGCTTGTTTTTGGCCCCGGGAGGTTTCCATGACCCGCACCACCGACGGGCAAGGCCCGATTTTTCTCACGGCCACCGACTATGCGCTGCCCGATCCGCTGCCGGAGGGTGTGGCGAAGTATGCCAACTTCCGGGAGATGGCCCGAGGCGGTTCGGCCGTGCTGCGGACCTGCTTCGATCAATTGACCGGTCGCACGGTCGTGATGAAGACGCTCCTGCCGGAGTTTCGGGACGACCCCAAGGAAAACCGCCGGCTGCTCCGGGAGGCCCGGGTCACCGCCCAGCTCCAGCATCCGAATACGGTTCCTGTGTATGAGATCGGCCGCGACCCCGCCGAAGGGCTCTACTTCACGATGAAGCGGGTGTCGGGCGAGAACCTGTTCGGCATCCTGCGG
>JBJOHE010000004.1:0-4373 GCA_046047895.1 Planctomycetota bacterium
GACCGGATCGCCGCGGCGTTTCCGGCGGCCCGGCCCAACCGGCTCGATGGCCTGCGGCTCGACTGGCCCGGCGGCTGGCTGCTTGTGCGGGGCAGCAATACCGAGCCGATCGTGCGGATCGGGGGTGAGCAGGCGATTGGGGCCGGCGGCGAGGCGGAGGCCGCGGCCAGCCTCGATGCCACGATCGCTCGGGCCGCCGCCGCCCTGGCGGGCTGAGCCGAGCTACTGTCGGATCAGGATGCTCGAACCGGGGCCGAGGATATCGAGCAACTCGTCGAGGTCGCGGCTGGCCACGACGAGCGAGGCGGGCGCGGAGTCGTCGGCCACGATCGCCGGATCATCGACGCCCTCGATCCGCACGCCCTCCGAGAGTATGACGGCTCGGCCTGCGTCGCCGGCAGATCCGGCGCGGCGAATCTCGGCCACCGGCAGGGACGAGCCGACCCGCGGCAGAAACTCGCGGCCGATCACGACCGGGAAACTCCCTGCATAGCCTCCGCCGAGTTGGAGGCTGAGCCGTCGCCGCGAGATGCTCACGACGGCATCGAAGGGACCCCGGATGAGTTTGAGATGCTCGCCCGGCACCAACTGCATCGGATCCGCCACGCCGTTGATCTTGGCGAGGAGCTGCCAGGAGACGCCGAGTGAGGCCGCGATCGCGGGCAGCGTCTCGCCCGGGGCAACGATGTGGGGCGGGAGCAGGAGGTCTTGCTGGGAGTAGATCACCGTGCCGGCCAGTTGGCCGAGCAGATCTTCGAGCCGGTGGCTCTCCTCGAGGCCGAGCGACGGGTCGTCGTACCAGACCGAAAGCGCGGTGAGGGCCTCGGCATAGCGGCCGGCCGTGAGCTTGTCGTGGGCATCCGACCAGGCGGTGGCGAACGCGGCCGACGACGGCATGGTCGCCGCGGGGGGCGGCATCTCTGGCGGCAGGGTGGCGGGGGGCAGGGTGGTGGTGGCGAGGGCGGCCAGTCGCTGCGGCCGGTCTTCGCCGGTGCCCGAAGGCACCGCCACATCGTCCTGCCCCGGGGGCGGTGCCGACTCAGCAGCGAGGAACGTCGGCGGGGCGTCATTCACCGTCGCCGCAGCGGCAGTCGGCGGCACTGAAGCTGCCAGGGCGGTTGCCGCTACCGCAGCGGCTCCGCTGCCGAGCACCGCCGCCGTTGCTTCGTTCGTCGGGCCGGCGGCGAGTGCGGCAGGGGTCGGCGGCGCCGCCGGCGGGAAGGCCTCTGCCATGGCGGGCGGGGTTGCGGTCACGGCTGGCGCTTCAGCAGGAGGCGGCGGGAAGGAGCTCGTTCCGGGCAAGGCGGTCGGAGCGGCAAGGGCGGCGGTTTGAGCCGAGACCGGCTGGCCTGTCGCCGGGGCGGCCGGCATCTCGACCGCCGGAGCCTGGAAGGCCGGGGCCTCGGGGGCGTTCGCGTGGGGGCTCGCGTCGCTCGTCGGTCCCTTCTGCACGACGGAATAGGCACCGTAGAGAATCGTGCCGAAGAGCGTGAGCACGATCAGCGGTTTGATGGCTTCCATGGAATCGGATTCGCGTTCAGGGCGGCGTTTGGAGGGCGAGCGGCTGGCCATGACAGCACCTTCCGGGGCGCGGGCAAGCGACCAGGGGCGGTCGCCGGTTGGCGCGGGAGGATAGGGACCCCGCCGAGGCTGTGCCAGACCGCTTCCCGGCCTGAACCAGCGGCCCGCCGCCGGGGCCAGGGGAGGCCTTTCGCCGCCATGGGCTTGACGGTTTCGCCCGCGGAAACGACCGTGGTACCCGAGGGTTCCGAGTTTGACACGGCCACGGGCTGGTCCTGCACTCGGTCCCGCCCGCCTCCATCTGAGGGCCGTCCGGCCCCGACGTGCCCGCGATGCCGAAACGAAACGTCGTCATTCTCGTCGCGAGCCTGTTCGCCTGCCTCATCGCCTGGGCCGCCCGGGAGCGAGGCGGGCATGGCCACCGGTTTGGTGAGCTGATGACGGCGATCGAGCGGCACTATGTGCACGAGATCGATGCCGAACAGCTGTTTACGGCGGCTGCGACGGCGGCGGTGGCGGGGCTTGATGAACACTCCGCCTACCTCCAGGCCTCCGAGCGGGCCGATCTGGAGGCGACGCTCGACCAGGCGTTCGCCGGTGTCGGACTCGAGCTTTCCCTGGATCCAGTCAGCCGGCAGCCGATCGTCGTGGCACCCGTGTTCCCCGGCCCGGGCTGGCGGGCCGGGCTCGAGCCCGGTGATCGCATCCTGGCCGTTGACGGGATTCCCATAGCCGGCCGGCCGTTGCGGCAGGTGGTGGGCATGCTCCGTGGTCCGATCGACACGCCCGTGCAGCTCCTTGTCGCCTCCGCTGAACGGAACCGCCCGACGCTTGATCCGTCGGTTCAGCCTGCCGACGAGCCCCGGGAACTGACGCTGATTCGGGAACTCGTGGAGGTCGAGACGGTTCAGGGCGATCGCCGGGGCGAGGATGGCCGGTGGCAGTGGCTGCTCGAGGGCGACGAACGGCTGGCCTACCTCCGAATCGAGAGCTTCGGTGAACGTACGGCCGAGGAGTTTGCCGCGGCGGTCGACCAGATCGCCGCGGTGCCAGATCTCGAGGGAGTGATCCTCGATCTGCGGGGCAATCCTGGCGGCCTGGTTCGCTCGGCTGTCGCAGTCTGCGACTCGCTGCTGGCCGACGGGCCGATCGTCGAGACCCGCTCCGCCCGTGGCGGCATGGGTGACGCGGTCGCGGTCGACATCCGGCGGGCCACGCCCCCCGCGGCCCTGGTGGGCGTGCCGCTCACGGTGCTCGTCGATGGTCTGACGGCGAGCGCCGCCGAGATCGTGGCCGCCTGCCTGCAAGATGCCGGCCGGGCCACCGTGGTCGGCGGCCGAACTTTCGGCAAGGGCACCGTCCAGTCACTGATTCCCCTGTCCGACGGGCGGGGCTTGCTCAAGCTGACCACGGCCGAGTATTTCCGCCCGAACAAGAAGTCGATTCATCGCGGCGCCGCTGACGGTGACGACGCTCCCTGGGGCGTGCAGCCTGATCCGGGGTGCGAGGTGACGCCCACCGCGGAGGCGGTTGACCGGGTGCGGGAGTGGCGGCGAGGCCGCACGATTCCACCCCGGCCTGGCCAGACGGGCACGGCGGCTGCGGGGCAGCACCGACTACCGCGGGAAATCGATGCGGTGCTCGCCCGCGGGATCGAAGTCACGCGGGCTGGGCAGTCGGATCGCAGTCTCGAATCCGAATAAACATCACCTGAGGGCGACGCCGGCCCTCGACCTCCGCTGAGAGCCTTCGCCGCGGAGGCCCTTTTGCCACACGCCCGGTGCCAGCGGAATCCTGGCTACTCCTCCGTCGCCCTGCGGATCTCGGCGGCGAGGAAGAAGCTGCCGGCGACGACGACGATGCCCTGCCGGCCTGCCAGTCGCTTGGCCTGCCGCAGGGCCGCGGTGGCATCGGCTATCTGTTCCATGCCCCGCAAGCCGGCGGCCGCGGCGGCCGCCGCGAGCCGGTCGAGGTCGGCGCCGCGGGGATTGGTCGTGTAGCGGGTGAGCAGCACGTGATCGAACCGGCCTCGGGCCGTCGCGAGCATCTCCCGCAACTGCTTGTCGCGGCTGGCGGCAAACAGGAGCACCCGCGGCCGGTGGGCGACGAGCGGGCCTGCCAGCGTCTCGAGCAGCGATTCCATCGAGGCGACGTTGTGGGCCGCATCGATGACCACGAGCGGCCGTCGCTGGACGGTCTCGATCCGGGCAGGAAGCCGGCCGGCCGCGAGACCGCGGGCGATCGCGGCGGCAGGCACCGGGAAGCCGCGCTGGCCGAGCAGGAGGGCGGCCACTGTGGCGAGGGCGGCGTTGTCGGCCTGATGGCGTCCGGGCATGCCGAGTTCGGCCTCGATCGCGGCCTCGCCGCCGAGGCTGACCGGCGGCTCCACCCGCACCCTGCCCGGCTCGATGGCGGCGGGGTCAGGGGGAAGGAAGGTTGCCTGGAAGTCCCGGCCTCGTTGATAGAGCCGCGCCTGCCGGCGGAGGGCCATGTCGGCGATCACTCGCCGGGCCGAGGGCTGCATGGCCCCGCTCACCACGGGGCACCGCCGCTTGATGATCCCGGCCTTCTCCCCCGCAATCGCGGTGATCGTGCGGCCGAGCAGCTTCATGTGGTCGAGGCTGATGCTCGTGATCACCGTGACGAGCGGCCGGCAGATGTTCGTGGCGTCGAGCCGGCCGCCGAGGCCTGTCTCCAGCACCACGATCTCAGCCTTTGCCCTCGCGAACTGCACGAAGGCGATCGCCGTCATCACCTCGAACCAGGTCAGCCTTCGCTCCCCGCGGCGATCGGCGGCCTCGTCGAGCTGCGTCACCGCCGGTCGCACGATCCCGCAGACCCGGGCCAGATCA
>JBJOHE010000005.1:0-2913 GCA_046047895.1 Planctomycetota bacterium
CGCCATCCTGGCTTCGCTCCGTTTCCTACGCCGCTCGATTGGCATGGGCAACCCCTCCAACCGAACCGAGCAGGTTAGAGGGGTCGAAAAACCGCCGCAGACTCTACCCGGAATCAGCCGGTTCGTGCGAGCAGGGCCTCGATCGCGTCGGGCTCGATTGGCACGTGCTCGCAGAGGTCGACCGGCCCGTTTTCGGTCACGAGCACGTCGTTTTCCAGCCGCACGGCCAGCCCCTCGGCCGGAATGTAGATCCCCGGCTCGACCGTGATCACCCAGCCAGGCTCGAGCGGGCCATCGAGCGGAGCGATGTCATGCACGCCGAGGCCCAGCGAATGGCCGAGGCCGTGCATGAAGAACTTCCGGCAGGCGGGCTCCTCGGCCGAATCCTGGGCCGCCTCTTCGGCGGTGATCAGGCCGAGGCCCACGAGTTCCTCCGCCATCTCCACCTGAGCCGCCCGCTTCCACTCCCGCAGTGACGTGCCGGGCACGGCCCGGGCGATCGACGACCGCAGCACCCGCAGCACCGCCTCGTAGACCGCCCGCTGCCGGGGCGTGAACCGGCCGTTCACAGGGTAGGTGCGGGTGAGGTCGGCGGCGTAGTTGGCGTAGGAGGCGCCCACGTCGACGAGCAGGAGATCGCCGTCGCGGCACTCCTGGTCGTTGTCGAGATAGTGGAGCACGCAGGCATTCGGTCCCGAGCCGACGATCGGCTCGTAGGCCATCCGGCCCCGCCGGCGGATGAACTCGCAGGCGAGTTCGGCCTCGAGTTCATATTCCATCACGCCGGGCTTGAGCGCCGCCATCAGCCGTCGGAGTCCGGCATCGGTGATGTCGACAGCGCGGCGCAGCAGGGCCACCTCGGCCGGGGTCTTCACGGCCCGTACCCGTCGCAGCAGCGGGGCCAGCCGTTCGTAGCGATGGAGGGGATAGCGGCGAATCAGGCCGCGGGCCATGCGGAGGTCGCGGTCTTCCACCTCGTAGGCCGCCCGCTCGTGTTCGTTGGCGTTGAGATAGACCCGCTCAGCCTCGCACATGAGCGCATGCAGGGCTGCAGGCAGATCGGCGAGCCAGCGGACCCGCTTGACGCCCGAGAGTTCCTGGGCCCGCTCCTTGGTGAGCTTATGGCCTTCCCAGGTCGCGAGATGTTCGTTCGGCTGCCGCAGAAACAGGATCTCCCGATTCGCCGGGTCGTTCGCATCGGGAAAGAGCACAAGCACACTCTCCTCCTGCTCGATTCCCGAGAGCCAGAAGAGGTCGCTCGCCGGATGAATCTTGAGCGTGCCATCCCCTGAAGTGGGCAGGACGTCGGCGGCATGCACGATTGCCAGTGATCCTGCTGGCAACTGCTGGACGAGTCGGCGGCGATTGGCGGCGAAGAGTTCGGAATCGATCGGGGTGTGGCGCATGGGAACCCAGGCGGGGACGAAACAGGAGCCGGGCATTCTTCGGGCTTTGTCCCGCCGCTGCAAGCCGCGATCGTGGGGGTGACGCAACCCGGCTATCATGGGGCCCGCGGGGAGGCGGGTCAGCCTGCTTTCCGCCCCATCACGAAGAGAGGAATCCGCATGGCTGCCAGTGAACCGGCCGGTGATCGAGCCCCTGCCCTGATGACGCGGCTGGGGGTGATGATGTTTCTCGAATTCTTCGTCTGGGGCTCGTGGGCCGTCCCGATGGGGAAATACCTGGCCACTTCGTTTTCGGATGGCCGGGAGAAGGCGGCGGTGGACACGATCATCGGCCAGGCCTACTCGACCAGCTCGATCGCCGCGATCATCGCGCCGTTGTTCGTCGGGCTCGTGGCCGACCGATTTCTGCCCGGGCAGGTGGTGCTCGGGATTCTTCATCTCCTCGGCGCCGGGCTGCTCTATGCCGTGTCGCAGGCGACCGAGCCGGTGCAGTTCTATTGGCTCCTCCTCGCAGCGGGACTCTGTTATATGCCGACACTGGCGCTCGTGAACTCGGTGAGCTTCGATCATCTTCACGAGCCACAGAAGCAGTTTCCCCTGGTTCGCGTCTGGGGCACGATCGGCTGGATCGCGGCGGGGATCACTGTCGGCTCGCTCCTGCCGCGGCTGCTCGCGGCCGGCGGTCTGCCCGCTAGTGTCGAGTCGCTGCTCCTGGGAGATGCCAGCGGCCATGATGCCGGCAAGACGAACCTGCCGTTTCTCCTGGCTGCGGCCGTATCGGCCGTGCTCGGCATCTACTCCTTCACGCTGCCAGCCTGCCCGCCCAAGGCCAAGGGGGAGCCGGTGAGCGTCGCCAAGCTGCTCGGCCTCGATGCCGTTGGCCTGCTCAAGGCGCCCGCCTTCGGCACCTTTGCCGCCGCCAGCTTCCTGATCTGCATCCCGCTGGCCGTCTACTACTCCAAGGCCAACGAATACATCAGCGCCATGAACATTCAGGAGATGCTCGGCCTCGGGAGCGAGACGGTGATGACCTTCGGCCAGATGAGCGAAATCGGCTTCATGCTCCTGATGCCGCTTTTCTTGGCCCGGTATGGCGTCAAGACGATGCTCCTGGGGGGCATGCTCGCCTGGGTGGCACGGTATCTCTTGTTTGCGTTCGGGGCGGGGAGCGCCTGGATGCTCGTGGCGGCCGTCGTGCTCCACGGCATCTGCTACGACTTCTTTTTCGTCACCGGCCAGCTTTACACCGACCACGTCGCGCCCAAGAGCATGCGGGCCAGCGCCCAGGGGCTGATCGCGCTTCTGACCTACGGGGCCGGCATGTATGTCGGGAACCTCGTCTTTCCCGCAGTCGCCGGCCGGCTGGCCACCGACCCGGGTGTCTATCCCTGGAAGCCGTTCTGGATCGCCTTCGCGATCGCGGCGGCGGTGGTGATGGCCGGCTTCGCCGTCGCCTTCCGGGATCCGGTGAAGCTGGGAAGTGACGAGATTCATTGAGCGGTTTTGT
>JBJOHE010000006.1:0-23362 GCA_046047895.1 Planctomycetota bacterium
CGGCGTGTTCCGCAGAGGGCCCTGTGCGACTGGGAATCTTGATGTGCATGTTGTCGAACTCATAGGTGATTTCGGCCCGGCGGCCCGTCAGATTGTCATAGAGCCCGATCAACAAATCCGGCCACGTGTTCGTGTGGTTGTCTGACATTCGTTTCCCTCCCGATGGCCTTTTTCTTCTTCTGCGTCATTCCGCAGAAGACTATAGACGCAAGGTCTCAGGGAAGGAGGCTGACGGAGATTCACGGGGCGTTTTGAGGCGGCTTCAGAACACGTCGGGGCCGGCATTCTGAGCCTGGTCTCATCCATCTTCCAGGAACCGCTGAGACCTGATTGATCTGGGGCCACGCTAATCGATCGGCAGAAACGCCCAGAGGGCGGGGCGGCCGCAGTTGCAGTGGACGGCCCGGCCGAGCAGGCCAATGCCGGCAGCGCTCAAAAAAACCGCGGTGCGGGCTGCGTCCCAGCAGCCCTGGATGCCCTGGGCGTGCGGCCCCCGCAGCCGAGCCTCGACGCTCGGCACCGGATGGAAGATCGTCTCGATCACCGGCGGTCGCTGCCGCTCCCGATCCTGCAGATCGTCGAGGAGCCGAATCGTTCGCTCGAGATCCTCCCGGCGGCAGCCCGTCGCCAACAGATTGCGGTCAACGTCAGCCACGCCGCGGCGGCTTGGGGTGGGCAAAACCAACAGGCCGAGGAACGACCAGAGCGTAAAGATCAGGCTGAAGCTGACAACGCCCTCGGCCGTCGCCAGGCGGTCACCCCCGACGAGCGCCGCTGCGAGGCCGACGCCCGCCAGCGTGAAGCCGATTGCGAGCAGCCGACCCCGCCACCAGCCGCCGGTCTGGATCGCCATCTGCCGCCGCCGCACCGCGACGGTGAATGCCTCAGGGTCGAGGGTCTCCCGCCATCGCATCGGCAGCAGCAGCAGCCGAGGACGGAAGACCCCGACGACCGCGCCCGTGAAGCCCTCATCGGCCGACTCAGCCATGTAGGTCGGCAGCGTCGGCAGGGCGGGGGCATCGCTGAGCATGGGGGAACTCGGTGTCAGCTCCAACGAAGACTCCGCCGTGGCAATCAGCACCCGGCCCCGCAGGAGCACGACGACAAGGCACGCCGCCGCCAGCACGACACCCCAGCCGCCCGCGGCCCGTCCGGCGAGGAGGATCACGGCGCCGGCCGCAAACAGTAGGCCGCCATGCACAGCGACGCCCCTGGCCAGCCCGGTCAAAAACCGGGCCAGTGGCGGATGCTGCCGGCGATACCAACGGGGCAGCAGGTAGCCACCGAAGCAATCAAAGGGCAACTGAACGGCCGCATAGGCTAGGACGAAGGCGGCCAGCCCACCGAGCTGGCCGGCCAGCGGGGCGTCGGCTGCCGGCATGAGCCGGCGTGGCAAGTCGAAGATCAGCCCGGTGGCCGCGAGCACCACGATGCTGCCGACACCACTCATGCCCAGCCAGAGCCGGGCCCGGCCATAGCCAGGAGTTTCATCCTGCCGGGGCAGCGGTTGGTCGGCGACCGTGGCGGTCCGATGGATCGCCTCGGCCGTCTTGCGAATGCCCCGCAGCATGCCGCCGAAGACCAGCTCGTGCAGCGGAACGACGGCGTACCAGTAGAGCAGCCCCACCAGCCCCAGCGGCCGGTAGCGGGCGGTCATCACCAGCCGTGTGAGCGGCGGCTGCGGTGAGGCGGCCAGCGGCTCGATTTCAAAGTCAAGCTGGGCTTCGCCTGGCAGTTTCATTTCCGCCCGCAGGGAAAGCGATCGGTCGCGGTCGATGCCGACCACCCGCCAGAAGTCGAGGGTCTCACCAAACTCAACCTGCTCGGGATGCCGCCGGCCTCGCCTCAGGCCGGGCCCGCCCACCAGCGTGTCCATCCAGCCCCGCAACCGCCAGAGGACGTCCCCGGCATACCAGCCGTTGCCACCCCCGATCCGACAGACGGCGGCATAGACGCTGGCCGGGTCGGCCTCGATTTCCACGGTTCGCCGGTCCGTGAAGACGGTGCCGCCGGCCCACGAGGGGTCGCCCGGCACCGGTCCGGCCACGCTCCAGCGGGTTTCGACCGCATGCCGTTCAATCTTGGCCAGCGCCCGCCGGATCGCCTCGCGGGCGCCGAGGGCGGCATGCGGCATCAGCCGCTGGGTGGTGTCGTCGGTGACCACCACCCGGTTCTTCAGGCCTTCAGCCAGCGGCCTGGCAATCCGGTACGAAACCGGCGTGACGAGGTTGATCCAGAGTGAACTCAGCCGCGGGGTGAGCACCGGCACCGGCAGGATGATCCGTCGCGGCAGGCCCAGTTCCTCGGCCATGACCCGCATCAGCTCCCGGTAGGGCAGGACATCGGGCCCGCCGATCTCCAGGGTCTTGCCGGCAGTCTCGGGAACCTCGAGGCACCGAACCAGCCAGTACAGCACGTCGGCGATGGCCACCGGCTGACACTCGGTGGTGACCCATTTGGGCGTGACCATCACTGGCAGCCGCTCGACCAGATACCGCAGGATTTCAAACGAGGCCGAGCCCGAGCCGATGATCATCGCCGCCCGGAACGTTGTCACCGGAACGCCGGAGGAGGCCAGTTCCTCTTCCACCTGCCGCCGCGAGCGAAGGTGCTCGCTGAGGTCGGGCCCCATCTCGCCCAGGCCACCCAGGTAGATGATGCGGCTGACGCCGGCAGCCCGAGCCGCCTGGGCAAAAGTGTGGGCCAAGTCCCGATCGCGATCGGCGTAGGTCCCGCCGGTGGCCACCATCGAGTGGACGAGGTAATAGGCTGCCCGGCAGCCGGACAGCGCCGCGGCGACGCTGTCTGCATCGTCGAGGGTGCCGGCCACCACCTCCAGCCGATCGTGCTGCCGCCAGGGACGGGCATCGAGTTTTCGCGGTTCCCGCACCAGGCAGCGAACCCGGTAGCCGGCTTCCAGCAGGGCCGGGACCAGCCGCCCGCCGACATAGCCGGTGGCGCCGGTGACAAGGATGGTGCCGCCCGTCGGGGGTGGGAGTTCGTCGGTGGTCATCCGGGCTCTTCGTAACTACTGTATTGGCCGAGGTCTCCCCAGTGTAGGGTCTCCTCCTGGCAGTGGCGTCCATGCTGGCCGGGTCCCCAGCACGTGCAGGTTCACGACATCCTGCTTCGGCCGACTGAACAGCCGACCTGAGCGTTCGGCTGCAGCCGGCTTTCCCGGTGCTCGCTCGCAGAAAAATCCGTACGGTCGACCATTGGGGCCGGCCCGACCATCGACCCCAGAGAGTTTGGAGGTTCCTTCGCGAGCGGATCGATTGGGGCCGACGAACAACGATCTGCACGGGTCGGCACCGACTGCGTCGACCCGAGCATATACTTCGGAATATGGCGCCTCTGGAGTATTTCCCCGTCATCGACGTTGGCCCGCTCATGAAGGGGCTCGTGATCGGCGGCCTCGGCATTTTTCACGTCTTCCTCGCGCAGTTCGCCATCGGCGGAGGCATCCTGCTGGCGTACCTGCAGTGGCTCCACATGCGGGGCACGTGCCGGCTGGCCCGCCGATTCGCCGATGGCTACTTCAAGGTGCTCGTGCTCGTGAGCTTTGTTCTCGGCGCCGTCACGGGGGTGGCGATGTGGTTCACGAGCATCCAGGTCAGCCCCCGCACGATCGGCACGATGGTGAGGGAGTTTCACTGGGTGTGGGCCACCGAGTGGACATTCTTCTGTCTCGAGGTTGTAGCCGGCTATCTCTTCTACCGGTACGGGCCGAGGCTCCCCGACACGTCGAGGCTGCGGCTCCTCCTGCTCTACGCGGCCGCCTCGTGGATGAGCCTGTTTTGGATCAACGGCATCCTGTCCTGGCAATTGACCCCCGGCGCGTGGCTCGAGTCGCACGACGTGTGGGCCGGGTTCTTCAATCCGGGGTTCCTGCCCTCGCTCATCTTCCGCACGATATCCTCGGCGGCGATCGCGGCGTTGGCCGCCTGCGTTCTGATTAACGCGGTGGGCGGGTTTACACGGGAGGAGCGGCACGAACTGGTGGCCGTGTGTGCCCGGCCACTCGTCGCGATGCTGGCGATGCCGCTGGTCGGGGGCTGGTATCTCGCGACCATGCCCGCCGACAGCCGCGACTGGACAACCGGCGGCAGCGTGCCGATGACGCTGTTTCTCACAATGGCCGTGGGCAGTTCGACACTCGTCGGCCTGTACGCCGTGGTGGCTATCCTGCGTCAACGGCTGTACGTCAACGGCGCGACCGCCACGCTTCTGCTCGCGTTGGCGTTCGCCGCTACGGCCGGGGGTGAGTTTGTCCGCGAAGGTGTGCGGAAACCGTTCACGATCCGGGAGTATCTTTACTCCAACTCGATTGCCCGTGATGGGATCGCGGATCTCCGACAGCGTGGCTCTGCCACCGACGACCCGTATCCACTGCGGGATGCGGCGTCCTATCCCAACCCGCAGGTCGTCCTCGGCGCGAGGGTATTTCGAGTTCAGTGCTCCGTCTGCCATACGCTCGAGGGCATGAATGCCGTGTGCGACCTGGCGGCGACCTGGTCGATCGACCAGCGGCGGCTGAACATCGCACAGCTCCAGAGAACGAAGCCTTTCATGCCTCCCTTCGCCGGCACGCCGGAGGAGGTCGAGGCGGTCGTGCAGTTGATCGGCTGGATCAGGGCCGGCAGGCCACGAAGCTGGGAGGAGTCGCACGATGCCCCGTTACTCGAGCAGATCGGTCGCTGGCTCGACGAGGCGGGCACGGGCCCCGGGAGTCTGGAAGTGGCCGCGGCTGATCCATCCTGATGAACGCAGCCATTCCCTTCGGCCTGCCCGGTGCCACGGCCTTGTATCTCTCGCTCTACCTGGCCACGTTCGTGGTGCACATGGTGTTTATGCACTACGTTTTGGCTGGAGCGACCTATCTTGCCTGCGGGCGGCTGATGGGAGAATCCCGCTCGAAGGCCTGCGAGTGGCAGGCGATTCTGCTTGACTGGCTGCCGTTTGCCACGGGGCTTGCCATCACGGCGGGTGTGGGTCCGCTGCTGTTCGTGCAGATGCTCTATGGCCGCGAGTTCGCCACGGCCAACCTGCTGCTTTCCCACCGCTGGATGGCGATCCTGCCGGTGCTGATCGCCAGCTTCTACCTCCTCTACCTGCAGAAATCATCTTGGATCAGCAGGCGTCCCTGGGTCTGGCGGCCGCTCGTGGCCCTCGTCGTTTGGGCGGGATTCCTGTTCATCGCACTCAGTTGGACTGAGAATCACTTGCTCATGCTCGACCATGCGGCCTGGCCGAGCATCTATGAATCCGGCGGCCTGCGATACGAATCCCCCGGCCTTCTGCCGAGGCTGGCCGTCTGGTTTTTCTTGGCATTTCCCAGTCTGGCGGTCGAACTGGCATGGCAGGGCCGGCTCACGGGCGTCGGAATCGACGCCATCCCGCAGTCGGGTCCGTTCCCGGCGAGGCTGTCGCCGGCCAGAAGGCTGGCTCTGACGGCCGGTGCCGGTCTGGTCGGTTCCCTGGCCTTCGGGCTGCTGTATTGGTCCACGCTTCCCAGCGCCGTCCGGGCCGTCGTGGCGGGCCCACTGGCCGGTCCGTGGTTGGTCCTGCTCGGCGTGGGCGTGGGCGTCCAAGCCGCCGTCTGGTTGATCGTGGCGATCCACGGCCGGCTGTCGTCGCCCCTGCTCCTGGCGGGGACCGGCGGCTGGATCGTCAGCCTCGTCGCCGTCGCCCTGGTGCGGGAAGCGATCCGCGTGACGTCGGTCGACATGGCCACGTCGTCCGCCTCCCTGGCCGATGCGTATCGGACCGGCGGGTTGCAGGTGTTCCTGGTGTTCGCGGGGCTCAATGCCGCTGCCATCGTGTGGTGCATCCACACTGTCCGCGGCACAGCACACTGAGCAGCAGAGGCGGGGTGGACCCAGTCCCCGCAGCCCTGGCCGGGGCAGCAGAATGAGTCGTGGCCTTCCATGAACGCGACTCCGAGTCGCTCACAGCCCGGTGGGCCAGCGGCGGATTGACCCTCAGGCCAGGATCTCGTGGATTGGCTCGACGTGCTCCACGCCGACGAGCTTCTGGTCGAGCCCACCGAAGAAGTAGGAAAGCCGGTTGGGATCGAGGCCGAGGCAGTGGAGTACCGTGGCGTGGAGACTCTTGACGTGGAAGCCCGGCTTGTCGCCATTGCCGTGGCCCGGGCCGGGTGAAATCGCCGCCGAGCCGAGTTCGTCGGTCTCGCCTACGCTCACGCCCCCCTTGATGCCGCCGCCGGCGAGCCACATCGTGAAGCCGTAGGAGTTGTGGTCGCGGCCGGTGCCCTCGGCGTATTCGGCTGTCGGCTGGCGGCCAAACTCGCCCCCCCAGATCACGAGCGTCTCGTCGAGGAGGCCGGTCCGCTCCAGGTCTTCGAGCAGCGCCGCCACCGGCTGGTCGGTGTTGCCCGCGTGGAACTCGTGGTTTTTCACGAGGTCGCCGTGGGCGTCCCAGTTGTCGTCATTGTGGGCACCGCCCGAGTAGACCTGGATGAACCGCACGCCCCGCTCCACCAGCCGCCGGGCGAGCAGGCATTGGCGACCGAAGTGGGCCGTCCGCGGATTGTCGAGGCCGTAGAGCCGCTTGGTCTCCTCGGTTTCGCTCGCGAGATCGACCGCTTCGGGAGCGTGCTCCTGCATCTTCCAGGCAAGCTCGTAGGAGGCGATCCGGGCGGCGAGTTCGGTGTTGTCGCCGCGGGAGAGCAGGTGCTGCTCGTTGGCCTCCCGGAGCGAGTCGAGCATTGCCCGCTGGGCCTCGAGCGGCATGTCGTCGGGGGGCGAGAGATCGAGGATCGGCGGACCCTTGCTCTTGAGCACGGTCCCTTGGTAGGTGGCGGGCATGTAGCCACTTGACCAGTTCTTTGCCCCGGAGATGGGGCCACCGGTGCGGTCGAGCATCACGAGAAAGCCGGGCAGGTTCTCGTTGACGCTCCCGAGGCCGTAGTTGACCCAGGAGCCCAGGCAGGGCGCCCCCGACTGGATCTTGCCCGAGTTCATCTGGAGCATCGCCGACCCGTGGATCGGCGAGTCGGCCGTCATCGCGTGGAGGAAGGCGATCTTGTCGACGTGGCGGGCGACGTTCGGGAAGAGGTCGCTCACCCACTTGCCGCATTGGCCATATTGCTGAAACTTCCACTTCGGCCCCACCACCCGGCCCTCGTTCCGCTCGCCACCCCGGCCCTTGGTCTTGACCGGCACGGTCTTTCCATCGAGGTCGTAGAGCTTCGGCTTGTAGTCGAAGGTGTCGACCTGGCTCGGGCCGCCATACATGAACAGAAAGATCACGCTCTTGGCCCGCGGGGCGATCATCGGTGGCTTGGCCGCGAGCGGATTGACGAACGGCACGCCGGTGGCCGCCCGCGCCTGGCGGGCAAAGAAGCCTTCCTCGAGCAGGCCGGCGAGCGCGAGCCCTGTGAACGAGGCCCCGGCCTCCCAGAAAAACTCCCGGCGGGTGCGGCCGCAGAAACCCCGGCGGGGTGGCTTGGGTTGGTGGGACACGGCGGCCTCCGTCAGTCGAGATAGACGAATTCGTTGAGGTTCAGCACCATCAGGCAGTAGAGCTCGAGCGCCCGGCCTGGATCGACGCCATCGGTGGTTTCGAGGGTGTTGATCAAGGCTACTCCCCGATCCACTTCGGCGGCGGTTGCCGGTCGCACGAGCGCCACTTCGATCGCCCGGCGGACCATCGCCGTCGTCTGGTCGGCGTTCGTGCCGCCGGCCTCCCGGCGGACCCGGGCGGCAAACTCCCGCGCCTGGGCGTGGAGAAAGTCGCCATTCATCATCCCGAGCGCCTGCGTGGGCTGGGTGGTCACGAACCGCACGGGGCAGGAGGTGTCGGGGTCGGCGATGTCGTAGTCGGCGAGGATCGGCACCGGCAGCGTCCGCTTCACGTGGATGTAGATGCTGCGGCGGGCCTGGTCTGCCGGCGGGGAATTGCCCCAGCCGGCTCCGGGAACCGATTGGGTGGCCAGCACCTCGGCCGGGAGCGTGGGATAGACCCCGGGCCCAAACATCGCGGGATTGAATCGGCCGCTGGCCACGTGGATCGAGTCGCGCAGCTCCTCGGCCGAGAGCCGGCGGGGGTCGAACCGCCACAGGCCGTCGTTGAGCGGATCCCTGGCGAGGGCTTCGGAATCGGCCGTGGAGGCGGCCCGATAGGCCCGCGACATCACGATCGACTTGATCAGCGGTTTGAGCCGCCAGTCGTTCGCGACCAGTTCCGTGGCCAGCCAGTCGAGCAGTTCGGGGTGGGTGGGCGGGTCGCCCATCAGGCCGAAGTTGCTGGTGCTCCTGACGATCCCGCGGCCGAACAGCCACTGCCAGACCCGATTGGCCATCACGCGGGAAGTGAGCGGGTTGTCGGGCGAGGTGATCCAGGCGGCCAGCGCCGTCCGCCGGCCGCTCGAGCGGCCGCTCGGGGCGGGCGTGATCACGGGGCTCGGCGGAGCGAGCACTTCAGGAAAGCCCGGCTCCACCCGAAGCTCGGGCCCGGGCTCGGCCCGGGGATTGCCGCGGGGCAGAACGAAGGTCTCGGGAGCATCGGGCCCGTGCTCGGTCACCACGAGCGCCAGCGGCAATGACGCCCGCTCCGCGTCGAGGTCCTTGAGAGCCTGCTTCCAGGCGGCGAGGTCCTGACGGGCAAGCTCATCGAGGGCCTGCTTCCCATGCTCGGCGATCCGCTTGCGGATGGCGGCGAGGTTGGCCTCGGCTTCCGCCCTCCGGCGGGCGAGATCCTGGGCGGCGTGTTCGGCGGCCGCCACCGAGCCCTCGGCGGCCGGGATCACCCGTTCGATGAAGGCGGGATTCATCTGCCGCTCGCCCATCGGCGTCAGGTTTTGAAAAAACGCGACCATGCCGTAGTAGTCCCGCTGGGTGAGCGGGTCGATCTTGTGGTCGTGGCACCGGGCGCAATTGATCGTGAGGCCGAGGAAGGTCTGGCCGGTGGTGGAGACGATGTCGTCGAGGGTGTCGAAGCGGGCCTGGAGCTTGTCGGCTGGTTCGTCGTCCCAGAGGCCGAGCCGGTAGAAGCCGGTCGCGATCAGGGCGTCGGCCGACGGATCGGGCAGTTCGTCTCCGGCAAGCTGCTCGCCGACGAACCGGTCGTAGGGCTTGTCGGCGTTGAAGCTGCGAATCACGTAGTCGCGATACCGCCAGGCGTGCGGCTTGACCCCGTCTCGCTCGAACGAATTCGTCTCGGCGAACCTGACCAGATCGAGCCAGTGCCGGGCCTGATGCTCGCCGTAATGCGGCGATGCCAGCAGCCGATCGACCACGGTCTCCCAGGCAGTGGCCGAGTCGTCGGCGAGAAAGGCCTCCAGCTCCTGTTCGCTCGGTGGCAGGCCGGTGAGGCCGTACGTGAGCCGCCGGAGGAGGGTGGGCTTGTCGGCGAGGCGGGGCTGGGGCAGGCCGCGGGCGGCCAGTTCGGCGTCGACGAAGGCGTCGATCGGGTTCGTGCCGGCGGCAGCCGGCGGCAGGGCCGGACGAACCGGCGGGCGAAAGGCCCAGTGGGGCGACCATTCGGCACCCGCTTGAATCCAGGCGGTGATCGCGTCGATCTCGGCAACCCCGAGGGCCTTGCCCTCCGGCGGCATGCGGAGATCGGGATCGGAACTGGTGATCCGTGCCACCAGTTCGCTCGCCGCCGGATTGCCGGGCACGATCGCCGTCTCGCCGCTCGCGAGCTCAGCGGTCGCGGCGTTGGCCTGGTCGAGCCGCAGCCCGGCCTCCTGCGTGTCGGGACCGTGGCAGGAATAACACCGCCGCGCCAGCAGCGGCTGAATGTCCCGGGTGAAGTTCGGCTCTGCGGCCCGGGCGCCGGAAGCCGAACACGCGGCAAGCACGATCAGAGCGGCCTGACAAAACCGCATGCACGACTGCCGGGCCATCAAGATCCTCGCGGATGCACCCTGGAGACAGACGCCCGTGATGCTCGCGCAGCAGGACGAAAACGCTGGCTGGAAAACCATCGCCAACACTTTATTCTAAGTGACATTAAGAAAGGGGCAAGGCTGCGGCGTATGCTCCTGGTCGCTGCGGCGGCGCTCGGCCTCGGATGCCGTTGCGAGCCGCGGAGTTCTCAGTCTCTGGAAAGACCAGTCCGTGAAACCCCCTGAAAACCGGATCGAGTCGACCCTTCTCCGCCGGATCAACGAGCGGCGGCTCTTGGAGGCGATTCAGCAGCATGGCCCTTCGTCGCGGGCTGCCCTGACTCGGGTATCCGGGCTCACCGCTCCGACGGTGTCGAAGGCGGTCGATGCGCTCCTCAAACGGGGGCTCGTCGAGGAACTCGATCCCGTGACCCCGGCGCTGGGCCGGCCCGGGCGGCTCGTGCGGATGGCGGCCGACTCCGCCACCGTGCTGGGCGTCGTCGTCGATCCCACGACCTGCTGCGTCGTCGCCACCGGGCTCGATGGCCTCGTCACCGAGGAACGGACCCGCCGGTTCGCCACGCCTGGCCATTACGAGAGCCTGCTCGATGCGATCGCGACTGCCTGCCGCGGGCTGCTCGACGGGGGAGCCGCCCCGCCGCTCGGGATCGGCCTGAGCGCCCCGGGCCTCGTCAACGAGCGGCTCCAGGAAATCGTCGTCTCGCCGAACCTCCACCTGCTCGACAAGCGGAACCCAGCCCGTGATCTCTCCGGCCGACTAGGCTGCACGGCGGTGCTCGTCCAGGAAACCGACGGCCTCTGTCTGGCCGAGCAGCTCTACGGCGACGCCCGTGGGCTGGCCGACTTCGCCATGCTCGATGTCTCGGCCGGACTGGGGCTGGGCGTGATGAGCGGCGGCGCACTGCTCTCGGGGCACAGCGGCATGGCGGGCGAACTCGGCCATGTCACCGTCGACCTCGAGGGCGTCCGTTGCGGCTGCGGCAATCGCGGCTGCCTTGAGACGCTTGCCACCGATGCGGCGCTCGTGCGGCTCTGCTCCGAGCGGGCCGGCCGGCCCCTCGACGTGGCCGAACTGGCCGGGCTGCTCGCCGCGCGGCCGGCCGACTTCGCCGCCGATGTCGAGAAGGTGACCACCTACCTGGCCGTGGCGATCGCCGCGGTGATCAACATCTTCAACCCCACGGCCCTGTTCGTGCACGGCAGCCTGCTCGCCGGATCGCCGGAGCGATTCGACCGGGTGCTCGAGGCCGTCCGTCAACGGACGCTCACCGCCTCGCTGGCCGACTGCACGATCCGCGCCACGACATCGAGCAAGCGGCAGGGAGCGATCGCCGGAATCATCCGCCAGATCACCCAGGGCTGGGCCCCCACGATCCGCTGACGGATGGTCGTCGGCTCGGTGGGGCCGAAGCCCCATCACCTGGCTGGCCAGGGTCGCCCCTGCCGCTTGTCGTCGCGCCGTCGCCGCCGACCCGCGTCGGCTCCTGCTTGCGTTCGCCAAGCCAGCTTGGCTCCCTTGAAGCCCCATCAACTGGCTGGCCAGGGTCGCTCCCGCCCACTCGCCGGACGTTCGCTGCGGGCATCATGCCCTTCGCTCACTCCGAGGAAACGGCGCTTCGCCATCCTGGCTTCGCTGGTTTCCTAGGCCGGCTCCGGGGCAGGGGCGACCCTGGCCGGGACGACCTGTTGTTTGAGTCCCGCTGTGGAGTGGACCCGTGGCCGCAGGCTTGCAGCCTGCGGAAACCGCAGGGCATTCCTGATCGTGTTGTGGATCGCCGTGATGGCCGCGACAGTTCAGGCGTCAAAATACAGGCAGAACTCATACGGGTGCGGCCGCAGCCGCATCGGGGCCACTTCCCGGGCCCGCTTCCACTTCAGCCAGGTCTCCAGCACGTCCTCGGTGAACACGTCGCCGCGGAGCAGGAAGTCGGCGTCGGCCTCGAGCGAGTCGAGCGCCTCGGCGAGCGAGGCCGGTGCCTTCGGCACGTTGGCCAGTTCCTCCGGCGGCATGTCGTAGATGTCGCGATCGAGCGGCTCGCCGGGGTGGAGCTTGTTTTGAATCCCGTCGATCACCGCCATCAGCAGCGCTGCGAACGCCAGGTATGGATTGGCGGTCGGATCGGGACAACGAAACTCGAGCCGCTTGGTCTTGGGGCTCGCCGAATACATCGGGATTCGCACCGCCGCCGAGCGGTTTCGCTGGGAGTAGGCGAGGTTCACCGGAGCCTCGTAGCCGGGCACGAGTCGCTTGTAGCTGTTGGTGGTGGGGTTCGTGAGGGCGAGCAGCGCCGGCGCATGCCGGATGATGCCGCCGATCGCGTGGAGGCCGATCTCGGAGAGCCCGGCGTAGCCGGTGCCGGCGAACAGCGGCTGCCCGTCTTTCCAGAGGGAAAGGTGCGTGTGCATGCCCGACCCGTTGTCGCCGTAGATCGGCTTTGGCATGAAGGTGGCCGTTTGGCCATGCCGGCGGGCGACGTTGCGGACGATGTACTTGTAAAGGCACATCTGGTCGGCCATCCGCACCAGCTCCTGGTAGCGCATGTCGATCTCGCACTGGCCCGCCGTGGCCACCTCGTGGTGCTGGGCCTCGACGTCGATCCCGCAGTGGATCATCGTCTGCATCATCTCGTTGCGGAGATCCATCAGCTGGTCCGACGGCGGGCAGGGGAAGTAGCCCTCCTTGTGCCGCAAGGTGTAGCCGAGATTCGGGCGGTCGGCCCGGCCGCGGGTCCATTCCCCCTCGGCCGACTCGATGTGGTAATAGCCCTCGTGGGCATTCTGGTCGAACCGCACATTGTCGAAGACGAAAAACTCCGCCTCCGGGCCGATGAAGCAGGTGTCGGCGATCCCGGTGCTCTTGAGGTAGTTGACCGCCTTGCGGGCCACGTTGCGGGGATCCCGCGAGTAGTCCTCCCGTGTGATCGGATCCTGCACCATGCAGATCATCACGAGGGTCGGCGGCTCGATGAAGGGATCGACGACCGCCGTGTCGGGCATCGGCACGAGCAGCATGTCGCTCTCGTTGATCGACTGCCAGCCGCGGATGCTCGACCCGTCAAAGCCGAGGCCGTCGGCGAAGGAGTCTTCGACGAGCTTGCCGACGGGAATCGTGAAGTGCTGCCAGGCGCCGAAGAAATCCGTGAACCGCAAGTCGACGGCCTTCACTTCCTTCTCGCGGCACATCGCGAGCACTTCACGCGGGGTCATCGGGAGCCTCCTGGGGTGAGGCTCCATGATACGTCGGGGCGGCAGGCATGGGCTTGAAGCATGTGTTCCGGGCTTGTGTTCCCGAAGACCCGTGGGGGCACGGCTTGGAGCCTGCCCAATGCGGCAGAGATTGGTCTTCGAGAGGGTAGTGAACCCGTTCGCTCATGCGGGAGGCCGCCGGATGGCATGGCCGGTGGCAGTGATTTCGAGGATCCCGGCGAGTGGGCTGCTGGTGAGACGGATCAGGGTGGAGGCAGCAGCCGGGTCGCTGGCGTCCAGCCCGTTGGAGAGTCGTTCGTAGTGCCCGGCGGCGACGCGGCGGGCGAAGCCGCGGCCGCCCGAAACCTCGCCCGACTCGGTGTCGAGCCAGGCGAGCCGATGCGGCGGCAGCGATGCGGCACCGACGGGCGGGCCGTCGATCAGCGGAATCTCCGTCAGCCGCCAGGTCTGGCAGTCGTCGGCACCTTCGAGCAGCAGGTCGTAATGGAGCCCGGCGGGATCGTCGGGATGGCCCGTGTGCTCGAGGAGCACGAACCGCCTCGGGGATGCCGGGCCGCTGCCAGGCATCCGGTCGCCGGGATCAGTAGTCGACATCGCCGCCGGCCGCCTCGCCGCTGCCGAGCGAAAGGGGCTTGGGTTTGTGGCGGACGGCCCGGCGGGCGTTTTCGTCCCGCAGCCGGGTGATCGCCTCGTCGAGGGTCATCGCACCGAGGTCGCCGTCGAGCCGGTCGCGGAGGCTGACGGTGCCGGCCGCTTCGTCCCGCGGCCCGCAGACGGCCATCATCGGGATCATCTCGAGCTGGGCGGTGCGGATCTTGGCCCCGAGCTTCTCGGCGGCCAGATCGATGCCCACTCGCAGCCCGGCCGCCTCGAGCTTCGCCTTCACGGCCTCGGCGTAGCCTGCGCTCTTCTCGCTCACGGGGATCACCCGCACCTGCTCGGGGGCGAGCCAGAGCGGAAACGCTCCGGCGAAGTGCTCAATCAGCACGCCGACGAACCGCTCCAGGCTGCCGAGCGGTGCCCGGTGGATCATCACGGGGCGATGCTTGGCGTTGTCGGCGCCGATGTATTCGAGATCGAACCGCTCGCCGCTGGGCAGGTTGTAGTCGAGCTGCACGGTGCCGAGCTGCCACTCGCGGCCGAGCGAGTCGTTGACTACGAAGTCGATCTTGGGGCCGTAGAAGGCGGCCTCGCCCGGTTCGGGCTCGCAGCCGGGCAGGTTCATCCGCCGGGCCACCCGTTCGATCGCCGCCTCGGCCTCGTCCCACCGCTCCGGCGGTCCGACATACTTGTCGCTCGAGGGATCGCGGAAGCCGAGCCGCACCCGGAAGTTCTCGAAGGCCAGGCTCTCGAGCACTTTGAGGGTGAAGTCGATGCAGCCCTCCACCTCCTGCTCCACCTGCTCGGGGGTGCAGAAGATGTGGGCGTCGTCCTGGGTGAAACCGCGAACGCGGGTCATGCCCCCGAGTTCACCCGACTGCTCGTAGCGGTAGACGGTGCCAAACTCCGCCAGCCGCAGCGGCAGTTCGCGGTAGCTGCGGGGCCGGGCCTTGTAGATCAGCGTGTGATGCGGGCAGTTCATCGGCTTGAGGAGATACTGCTCATCCTCGGCCATCATGATCGGCTTGAACTGGCTGTCGGCGTAGTAGGGAAAGTGGCCGGAGATCTTGTAGAGATCGACCTTGCCGATGTGGGGCGTGTAAACCGGTTCGTAGCCGCGGGCGGCGAGTTCTTCGCGGACGAAGCCCTCGAGCGTGGCCCGCACGGTCGCCCCCTTCGGCATCCAGAGCACGAGCCCGGAGCCGACCAGCGGATTGGTCGTGAACAGGTCGAGCTGCTTGCCGAGCACCCGGTGATCCCGCTTGCGGGCTTCCTCGAGGGCGGCGAGGTGGGCGTCGAGGTCCTCCTGGGTGAACCAGGCGGTGCCGTAGAGCCGCTGGAGCTGCGGATTGTTCGCATCCCCCTTCCAGAAGGCACCGGCGATGTTCGTGAGCTTGAAGCCGCCGATGCACCCGGGGCTCGGAACGTTCGGCCCGCGGCAGAGGTCGACGAACTCACCCTGCCGGTAGAAGGAGAGGGTGGGATGCTCGGCGAGGCCCGTTTCGATGTGCTCCGCCTTGAGGGGCTGGTTGAGCCCGCGAACGATCTCGACCGCCTTCGCCCGGGGCACCTCCACCCGCTCGAAGGCCTCGTCGGCCTCGATGATCCGCCGCATCTCGGCCTCGATCGCGGCCAGATCCTCGTCGGTGATCGGTCGGTCGGCCCGCATGTCGTAGTAGAAGCCGTGGCCAACCGTCGGGCCGAAGGCCAGCTCCACTCCCTCGAAGAGCCGCATCACCGCCCGGGCCATCACATGGGCCGCCGAATGCCGCATCACCGGCAGCGCCCGCGGATCGCCGGCATAGAGCGGCTCCACGGCCACCGTGCCCTCGGCGGGAAGCTGGCTGTCGAGGCCGACGAGGCTGCCGTCGACCAGGGCGGCGATCGGCTTACCCTGCGACTCGGGCCCGGTGGCCGTCAGGTCGGCCAGACAGTCGGCCACCCGGGAGAGGGCGGGATACTCGCGAGCGGAGCCATTCGGCAGCTGAACGATGGGCATCGGAAAAGGTCCGGGGACGGGGCGGGGAATCACCGGTTTTTACCGGGAAAACCGCGAGCGTATCCGGCTGCCGGTGGCCGCCGCAAGCCAGGTCGACGCCGTGAGCCCAGAGCCAGGCGATTCGCTTGACGGGCGGCAATTCAGGCGCGACACTTCGTATGCCGACTGTTCGGGCGATTAGCTCAGTTGGTTAGAGCACTAGCTCGACAAGCTAGGGGTCATAGGTTCGAGTCCTATATCGCCCATTCTCCTGAGTTGGCAGCACTGCGGCACGAGCGGGCCGGCCGAACCAAATCCTCATCGGATTCGTACGAACTCCGAACATCGGAGACTGGACTTCCCCCGTAGGATTGGGCTTGACGGGACGGCTGCGGGCCGAAACGCCCGGACCGATGCCCGTGATGGTCCTTGGATGCCAGGGAGGGTCACCATGCAACGCGACGACCTGTTCTCGCTCTGCACACGCTTCGCCAGCCGCCGCCGGCAACTGCTCGGCGGCCGCCTGAGCTTGGAAATCATCGATCCCGTGCGGGATCCGGTGCCCGAGATCATCCGCAGCTTTCGGGAGGCCGAAATTTCCGAGAGCGAGAAGAACTCGCTGTTGTCGCTGGTCTGCGAGGAAGACGAGGCCGATTTCTGCGATGACGGGGTCTGCATCACCGATCCCTACGCCGACGAATTGGCCGCTGCGAGCGATGACGACGAAATCGGCTGAGCCCGCCAGCCTGCGGTGAGCCATTGACCTGGGTGGATTCCCGGCTGGAATCTCCGGCATGCGTCGTCACCCCACGGCCCGCTTCCGTCTGCCGCCCCCTCCGCGGGGACTGTCACCCAAGGCTCGGGCCGTCTACGTCGCGGTGGCTGCGGTCGTGTCGGCCGTCGTCACGCTCACGATTCCCATGTGTCCAGCCACCGATTCGGCCGGGCGGCCGGTGTGGCGGGTGGAGCACGTCCACGACGGCGACACCGTCACCTGCCTCGATGAACGGGGGCAGGCTCGCAAGGTCCGGCTCCGGGGCATCGACGCTCCGGAATTCGGCCAGCCCTTTGGCGACGCCGCCCGCCGGGCTCTGGCCGACAAGCTGGCGGGGGGTCGCGTGCGGGTCGAGGGCGACGCGATCGATCAGCATGGGCGGCTGTTGGGCACGCTCTGGATCGACGACCGCGACCTCAACCGGGAACTCGTGGCCGAAGGCTACGCCTGGGTGTTTGGCGGCTTCGCTCCCGACGAGGATCTCGTGGCCGCCGAAGAGGCGGCACGGGCAGCCCGCCGCGGGCTCTGGTCGAGCAGCGATCCGCCGGTTTCGCCCCAGGATTGGCGGGCCGCCCATCCTCCGACCGCGGGCGGCAAGGGCCGCTGACGGAGCCCGGCGGCGCCGGCCCACTTCCGGCAATCCGGGCGGTGGTTTAGTGTCAGAGGCCGTATGGCTCATCCGCGGGACATTCTGATCACTGGCGTTGGGGTCGTGAGCCCGATTGGAATCGGCTCCGGGCCGTTCTGGACGGCGCTGGCCGCGGGCCAGAGCGGAATCCGGCTCGTCGACCTGTTCGACTCGAGTTCCCTCCGCGTCCGATTCGGCGGCCAGATTCCCGACTTCGACGCCAAGCAATATGTGCGGCCAAGGAAGAGCCTCAAGGTGATGAGCCGCGAGATCCAGCTTGGCTTCGCCGCTGCCGACCTGGCCATGACCGATGCAGGCATCGCGGCTGGGAGTCTCGACCCCGAGCGGTTGGGCGTCGTCTACGGCAGCGACATGATCTACGCCGACCTCGAGGACCTGGCGGAGACCTACCGCCGGTCCTCTCGGGACGGCCAATTCGACTTCCATCTCTGGTCGGAGGCGATCCACGAGGAATTGCATCCGCTCTGGCTCCTCAAGCACCTGCCCAACATGGCGGCCTCCCACATCGCCATCGCCCACGACGCCCGGGGCCCCAACAACTCGATTGTGCTCGGCGACGTGTCGAGCCTCTTGGCGATCGCCGAGGCCGCCGACGTGATCCGCCGCGGCCAGGCCGACGCGATGCTCGCCGGCGGCACCGGCTGCCGGCTCCACCCTACGGCACTCGTGGCCCGGGGCGACGCCCTCCTCTCGCATCGTGCCGATGACGAGCAGGCCGCCTGCCGGCCCTTCGACCGCGATCGCGACGGCCTGGTCAACGGCGAGGGGGCCGGAGCGATCCTGCTCGAGGCTCGCGAGCATGCCGAGCGGCGGGGGGCGACGATCCGCGGGGAACTCGTGGCGACGACGGCCCGCTGCGAGAGCCGGGCCCGACGCGACGGGCTTTCGGGCTCGTCCCTGCGGCAGGCGATCCGCGGCGTGCTCTCGGCCACCGGCTGGAGCCCGACCGAGGTCGGCCACCTCAACGCCCATGGCGTGAGCACGGTCGAGATGGATCGGGTGGAGGCCCGGGCGATCGCTGCCGAACTCGGCGACGTGCCGGTGACGGCGCCCAAGAGCAGCTTCGGCCATCTCGGCGCCGGCGGCGGTGTGGTGGAACTCGCCGCCAGCATTCTCGGCCTTGAGCGGGGCCTGGTGCCCCCGACCCTCAACTACGAGACGCCTGATCCCGAGTGTCCCGTGAACGTCGTCCGCGGTGGGCCGCTTGCCGGCCGGCCGGCGACGGCGGTGAAGGTGAACCTTTGCTCGACCGGACAGGCCGTGGCCGTGGCAATCCGCGGCGGCTGAGCGGCCGACGGGATTGTTACCGGCTCACCAGCTGCCGTTGAAGCCGAACGACACGCCGTTGTAGAAGGTCTGACCACCGACGTCGATCGCGTTGTTGTCGCGATTGTCGAGGTTGTACTGCCGGGTGGCCGTGGCCATGCCCGCCACCCAGAGGAAGTCGTAGCCGACCTGGAGCGAGAAGTTGGGATTGATCTGCCAGCCCGCCAGGAGCGTGAGGTCGCCGATGAAGCCTGCTCCGGTGCGGGTGTTCGCATCGGTGAAGGTATAGGGGGTGGTGGTCGTCTGGCCCTGGGGCTGGGGCGTGCGGTTGATCCCGTAGGCCTCCTGCGACGTACTGGCGAACGAGAGGGCCGGAGCGGCCCGGCCGCGGAGGCCCCAATAGTAGAACTCATTCTGGCTGATCAGCTCGCCCCCGATGTTGAGGCCCAAGAGCCAGTTGCCGGTGTTGATTGTGTACTGACCGTAGAAGTCGTCGGTGGACACGCCCGGCCGGTCGCTGATCAGCTGCCAATCCTCGTTGACATTGGCCAGCCGGATGCCGGTGATCAGGGCGGGCAGCCAGCCCCGCTCGGCATGCCGGGTCCAGCTGCCGTTGGGCGACATCACGAGTTGGTCTCGGCCGAGGCGGCGTCGGAGCTTGTAGTTCCACTCCCAGCTGTTGAAGTCAGAGTTGAAGCTGGTCGTGTAGCGGCCGGCGGCGTTGAAGCCGGGGGCGCCGTAGAAGAGCGGGGTCCAGAGGGTGTTGCCCCCCACGCCGTTCCAACCGTCCACGTCCTCGTAGCTCATGCCACCGTAGTAGATAAATTCGATGTACCGGTCACGGTCGAGATAGTCCCGTCCCAGCGACTTGCCGATGGTCGCCCGGGCACCCGGCGCCACATTGAAGGGCTGGGCGAAGGTGGTGTAGGTCACGGTGCCGGTGACGATGTCGGCCGCGATGATGTCGCGGTTGTTGCGGCTGCGATCCATCCACAGGCTCTCACCACCGACATACCAGCCGCCGTTCCAGAACCAGCGGCCCGAGGAGGCCTCGAATGGCATCTCCTCGAGGGCCGATTCGTCGAGCAGCATGCCGCCGAAGTCGGGGTTGTTCACATCCATGATTCGCGGCGGCTCCACCATCGCACCGTCGGCGATGACCGACTCGGGAACCACTGATTCGGGCAGGATGTCGGTGAGCATCGGGGCCGACTCGACCTCTTCGACGACCGGCATGTCGAGCTCGGGGACGACGCTGTCGGTGTCGAGCATGAGGCCTTCCTCGAAGGCGACAGGCTCGGCGGTCGACTCCCCGGGCTCGGGGGCGACGGCCGCGGCCATCTCGAGGGAGGAAGTGGCGGCCGGCTCAGCGGCCCGGGCGGGAGTCCAGCCGGCGGTGGCGGCCGAGGCAACCACGATGGCAAGGGTCCGCGCGATCCAGGTGTTTAGCGAAGCAGTCACGGTCGGGCTCATCCTGGGGTGATGCGTCGGGAAAACCCACGACACCGGCAGCATCATCGTCATCGTCACCATCGCTTCCGCAGGAATTTTCCGAAATGTCGGCCTTCATCGCCCTGGCTTGCCCAGCTTGCCCGGCCTCCATGGGAGTTCGTCCGGTTCCAATCCGGCGGCCAGCCGGCCTCCCGAACCGCATACCCGCGCCAAGCGGTTGGAATCTGGGGGGACTGGAGCCGGGGCGACACGGCGATCGATTCCATGGAGACAGTCGGGCAGCCTTCCGCTGCCGTGGAGTGCACGATGGATTCGACGCGTCACAAACTGCTGCTGGCGGGGCTGCTCGCCTTCTTTCTGGGCGTCCAATTCCGGGTGGTCGACTCGTTTACGCTCAACGAGCGGTCGACCCACTTCGTCGCGGCCCGGATGGGTGGCCGGGAATCGCCGTTGGCCTGGCAGGCCCCGCCGTTGCGAAAGGTCGTGTCGCCTCCCCGCTGGCTCGGGCTCGCCCTCATGAGTGTCGGGGCCGTGCTGACCGTCAAGAGCCTGTCGCTCAAACAGGGCGGCTGAGAGCCGACCCCCCGAGCCTGGCCTGTCGCGCGTGAATCACCAGCTCGGGGGCGGCAAATGTCGGCCCATCAGGAGTTTTTGTGGGTTGATCCGAAGTTGCCGAGGTTGTCCGTGCCATCTCGCCGGACGTTCGCAAAAGGCATCCTGCCGTTTGCTCACTCGAAGGAAACCTCGCTTCGCCATCGTGGCTCCGCTCCGTTTCCTACGCCGCTCGATTGGCACGGGCAACCTCTCCCGACCACAAAGTTCCCGGAGGGACCCAAAAGTCGCGTCGCGGCCGAACGTCAGACCGGATCGACGAGCACGTCGCGGATCACCGTCCCGGCGACGTCGGTCAGCCGGATGTCGCGGCCGCTGAAGCGGTAGGTCAGCCGGGTGTGGTCGATGCCCAGGAGGTGGAGCATCGTGGCGTGAAGGTCGTGGATCGTGAACGGCTGCTCGACCACGCGGTAGCCGTAGTCGTCGGTGGTGCCCACGGTTGTGCCGCCCCGGATGCCCGCCCCCGCCAGCCAGAGCGAGAAGGCTTGCGGGTTGTGGTCGCGGCCATCCGAGCCCTGGGCGAAGGGCGTGCGGCCAAACTCGCCGCTCCAGACGACGAGCGTGGAGTCGAGCAGGCCGCGGGCCTTGAGGTCGCGGAGCAGGGCCGCGATCGGCTGATCGACGGCCCGGGCGTTGTCACCGTGGCCCTTGCGGAGATTGTGATGCTGATCCCAGCGGTCGTTGTCCCTCGTCTGCGGGCAGGTGAGTTCGATGAACCGCACTCCCCGCTCCACCATCCGCCGCGCCAGGAGGCACTCGGCGGCGTAGATCCGCGTGGGCTCGAACTCGCTCTCCAGGCCGTAGGCCCGCTTGGTGGCCGCCGTCTCATCGGTGAGTTCGAGGACCGCGGGCACCGCCGCCTGCATCCGCCAGGCAAGTTCCTGGTTGGCGATCGCGCTTTCCAGCGGGTCGGGCGGCCCGGCAGCGGCTCCGATTCGGGCGGCAAACCCTGCGTCGAGCCGCCGGGTGAGATCGAGCTTCGCCCGTTGAGCGGCTGCCGAACGCTCCCGGGGAACGATGTGGGCCAGACCGGTGGCCGTCGGCCGGATCAGGGAGCCCTGGCAGGTGGCCGGCAGAAACCCGTTGGTGAAGGTGTCGAGGCCACCGGGTGGAATCAGTCCGCCGTTGAGCACGACGTAGCCGGGCAGGTCATCCGCCGCGCTCCCGAGGCCGTAGCTCGTCCAGGCTCCCATGCTCGGCCGTCCCTGAAGGCCGGAGCCGGTGTGGAGGAAATAGTTGGCATTGGTGTGCTCGGGAAACTCGCTGGTCATCGAGCGGATCACGGCCAGTTCGTCGGCCAGGCTGCCGATCTCGGGGAACAGGTCGCTGACGGGAATTCCGCTCTGCCCCCGCGGAGTGAAGCTCCACGGGCTCGGCAGCACCGTGCCGACGTTGTTGAACTGCGTGGCATCGACCTTGAAGAGGGAGCGGGGATCCTTGCCGGCATCCTGCTCGAGCCGTGGCTTGGGGTCGAAGGAATCGACCTGCGACACGCCGCCGTCCATGTAGAGAAAGATCACGCTGGTGGCCCGGGCCGGGTGGTGGAGGGCCGGCAGCACTCCACCTGCCCCGCGGGCTTCGTCTCGCTGGAGCAGCGCGGCTGCCGCCAGGGCTCCGAAGCCGCAGCCCGCCTGCCGGAGCAGCTCACGACGGGTGAGCGGCCGGGGCAGGAAGCGGCGGCAGTGGGACGAGGAGCGGTGCATTGGGAGCGGCGGCTGCGACGGGTGCGGGAGGTCAGGGCACGAAGCGGAACTCTTTGGCGTTGATGAGCGCGTGGGCGAGGTCGCTCCATGCCGCCGGCTGCGGGGGATCAGTGGCGAAGTCGCCTTGGTGAACGGTGGCCTGGGCGGCGAGAAACTCGAGTGCGGCAGCCTGTTCGGCCGGCTCGGGGCCGCGGGCGAAGGCCGCCCGATACATCCGGTCGATCCGGGCTGCAGCCGTGAGCCCCGGCTCGGCAAGCGTCGCGGCGGCCCACCGGGCGGCCTGCTCGGCGACGAACGGATCATTCATCAATGTGAGCGACTGGGCGGGCACGTTGGTCACCGTCCGGCGGCCCATCGCCTGGAAGGGCACCGGGAAATCGAAGGCCAGGAGAAAGCCGGGCAGGAAGTTTCGCCGGATCGCCGTGTAGATGCTGCGTCGGCCGCCGCCATCGAGCGGCCCTTCAGGAGGCCGGCCGCGGCCGGCATGGAATTCCTCGAGGTGCACCGGCACGCTGGGGCCACCCACCTGCCGCTCGAGCCTGCCGGAGACGGCGAGGATCTTGTCGCGAATCGCCTCTCCCTCGAGCCGTCGCAGCGGCGCATGATGGAACAGGTGATTGAGCGGATCCCGCTCTTCGGCGACCGGGTCGGGAGCCGAGCCCATTCGCCACGTGCTGCTCGTGACGATCTGCCGCACCAATCGCTTCACGCTCCAGCCCTCGGCGACGAATCGCAGGGCAAGCTGGTCGAGCAGGGCCTGGGCCAACGGATCGGCCGCCGGCTCGCCGAGCCTGCCGAAGTTGTCGGGCGTGGCCACCAGACCCCGGCCGAAGAGATGGTGCCAGATCCGGTTGACCGCCACGCGGGCGGTGAGGGGGTTGCCGGGGTCGATCACCCGCTCGGCCAGTTCCCGCCGGCCCGAGGAGTGGGCGGGCCAGCCAGCCTGGTCGGGGCCGTCGATCGCCTCGAGAAATCGCCGTGGTGCCAGTGGGCCGGGCCGGGCCGCGGAGCCCTTCATCAAGACAAACTGATCGACGCCGTTGCCATCCTGGATCGCCGGCGCGATCGCGGATTCGAGCCGAGCTCGGGCGAGGATGGCGTTCCGCCGGGCAATGCTTCGGGCCGCCGCGTCGGTCAGCCGCCGGGCTGGTTCCGCGGTCCAATCGAGGCGGGGCGAGGCGAGCAGCCGATCGACGACCGCCACGAGCGGCGGCGAATCGAGGCGACCCGAACGGCAGGCGAGCAC
>JBJOHE010000007.1:0-3287 GCA_046047895.1 Planctomycetota bacterium
AGAGAGTCGGCTCGTCGACCGTGAGCCGCGGCAGCGGCCGCGGGTCGGCCGCGTCGCAGATCGTGTCGCCGATCTCGACGTCGGCGATGCCGCTCACGGCCGCGATGTCGCCGGCCGTCGCCTCCTCCACGTCCACCCGGCCGAGCTTGTCGAACGACTGCACGCCGACGAGCTTCGCCGGCAGCAGCGTGCCCGCGGCGGTGGACCGAACCACTGGCGACGCCTTAGTGAGGGTGCCCGACTCGACCCGGCCGATGGCGATCCGGCCGACGTAATCCGACCAGTCGAGCGTGGTGACCAGCATCCGCAGCGGCGCCGTGGGATCGACGACCGGCCCGGGGATCTTTTCGAGCACGAGATCGAGCAGCGGCTCCATCGTCCCCTCCCGCACGGCGGGATCGTGGGAGGCATAGCCGCCCCGGCTCGACGCGTAGACGAAGGGGAAGTCGGCCAGTTCATCATCGGCGCCGAGCTCGAGAAACAGCCCCAGGATCTCGTCGAGCACCTCCAGCGGCCGGGCGTCGGGCCGGTCGATCTTGTTGACCACCACCACCGGCCGAAGCCGGCATTCGAGCGCCTTGCCGAGCACGAACCGGGTCTGGGGCATCGGCCCTTCGGCCGCGTCGACGAGCACGAGGGCGCCGTCGGCCATCCGCAGCACCCGCTCCACCTCGCCGCCGAAGTCGGCGTGGCCGGGGGTGTCCATGATGTTGATCTTCATCCCCTTCCACTCGACCGCGATGTTCTTCGCCAGGATGGTGATCCCCCGCTCCTTTTCGAGGTCGTTGGAATCAAGGATCCGCTCGCCGGCAAGCTGGCTGGCGCGGAATTGGCCGCTCTGGCGGAGCAGGCAATCCACGAGCGTTGTCTTGCCATGGTCGACGTGGGCGATGATTGCGATGTTGCGGATGTCGGTCCGACGGGTTGCGGACGACTCGGGCTGGACGGTGGGCGCGGACTGCATGGGAGGGAAAGCCGGCACAACCGGCTGCAAGGGCGGGAGGGGAGGAGAGAATCGAGCAGCCCCGATTATTCGGGTCTGCCCGGCCGCTGCCTAGGCCAGGAGGCCCAGGCCGAGGCGGCGACTGGAGACGAGGGGGATCGAACCCCTAACCCCCGCCTTGCAAAGGCGGTGCTCTCCCAATTGAGCTACGTCCCCGGAAAACGCGGACGCGTTCGGCGGAGCAGGCGAAACCGCCTCACGAGACCGACTGCGCGCGCCAAGATTCGAACTTGGGACCTCCACCTTATCAGGGTGGCGCTCTAACCAGCTGAGCTACGCGCGCGGGCGAATCGCCAGACCCGAGAGTTTAGGCGGGAACGGGCCCAGGTTCAAAGGGGGCGGGCCGGGAGCCGGCTGCCGCGGCTCAATTTGGCGCTGGCGCCCCGCGGCGTTCCGGATATTTTCGGCGAACTCCGCGGGGCCAGCCCCGGTTTTCCCGCGGCCGTTCGCCCACCAGGAGTTGCTCCGTGATGTCTCCGTTGCTTGCGGCCCGTTTCACTCACGTCGCCTGCTGCCTTGCCTCGCTCGCCGTCGCCACCGTGGCTGCGGCGGCACCCACGGCCGAAGAGGCCCTGGCGCTCGAGCCCCGCCAGAAGGGCATCGACTTCGATCGCCCCTCCGCGGCCGAGGTTGCGGAGTGTGGCATCAAACAGGAGAAGCTCGACGGGGTCACGGCCCTCGTGGTGCGGGGGCCCGCGGGCAGAATCCTCCGAGCCTTCGCCGATACCAACGGCGACCGGGTGGTGGACCGCTGGAGCTACTACAAGGACGGGCTGGAGGTCTACCGGGAGATCGACGGCGACGACGAAGATTCCAAGGCAGACCAGTCCCGCTGGCTCACCTCCGCCGGCAGCCGCTGGGCATTTGACACCGATGGCGACGGCACGCTCGATCGGTGGCAGGCGATTTCCGCCGAAGAAGCCACCGCCGAGATCATCCACGCCCTCCGGGATCGCGACCCGAAGGCCTTTGCCCGGCTCCTCCCGACCAAGGCAGACCTCGAACTCGCCGGCTTCACCGCGGAGCGGGCGGCCGAGCTGAATGCCCGGGCCCAGGCTGCTGCCAAGGCTTTTGCGCAGCTGGCGGCGAGCCACAAAGAAATTGGGCCGAAGGCCTCTTGGGCCAGCATGCTCACGCCGCAGTCGCCCGGGGTGCTGCCGGCCGGCTCGCCGGGCGTGGCCCGCGATGTGATCGCCTACGACAACGTGGTCGCGCTCGCGGAAGATGGGGGCAAGGGGTCGCAGGTGGTCGTTGGGTCGCTGGTGAAGTGCGGCGATGCCTGGCGGCCGCTCGACTGTCCGCAGTTGGCCGGTTCCGACGGGCGGCTCGGCGAGATGGCGGGGTTCTTCTCCCCCACGGCCGGATCGGCCGGCGGCGGCATGGCCGGCGTTGACGAGCAGATTCGACCCTTGCTCGCCAAGCTTCGGGAAATCGACAACGCGATGTCCACGGCCGACGCAGCCGGCCGCAAGAAGCTTGCCGCCCAGCATGTGGCCCTGCTCGAGGAGATCGTGGCCGCCACGGCGGGGGCCGACAAGGGTTTCTGGACCCGCCAGCTCGTCGAGACCGTCGCCGCCTATGTGCAGGAGGCCGCTTTGCCCGACGGGCTCGAAGTGTTGGAACGGATCGGGGGCAGCACCGACGACGAGCAGCTGGCGGCGTTTGTGGCCTTTCGGCTCGTGCAGGCCCGCTACGCCGCCCGGATGGAGGAGGCTGACGCGGATCCTGCCAAGCTCCAGGACGAGTGGTTTGGGGAGCTCGAGGCGTTTGTCGCCGCCCATCCCGCCTCGCCCGAGGCGGCCGAGGCCCTGCTCCAGCTGGCCTTCCGGGATGAATTCGAGGGCCGCGACGCCGATGCGATCGCCCGCTACACCACAATCGCCGATTCGTTTCCCGACACGCCCCAGGCCCGCAAGTCGGCTGGCGCCGTTCGGCGGCTCGAGTGCGTCGGCAAGCCGCTGCCGCTCGCCGGCACGACCCTCGACGGCAAGAAGGTGTCGGCGGCCGGCTTCAAGGGCGGCCCCGTGCTCGTCCACTTCTGGTCGACCGATTGCGAGCCCTGCAAGGTCGACCTCGCGCAGATCAAGGAACTGGTGGCCAAGTATGGACCGAGGAAGTTTGCCTGCATCGGCGTCGCGGTCGACAGCGACCGGGCCAAGCTGGCGGCCTTCCTGGCGGGCAAGCCGCTGCCCTGGCCCCAGATCTTCGAGGAGGGCGGGCTCGACAGCCCGGTGGCGGAGCAGTTTGGCATCCTCGCCCTGCCCACGATGATGCTGCTCGACGC
>JBJOHE010000008.1:0-2770 GCA_046047895.1 Planctomycetota bacterium
GAAGCGTGCCGGCAGGGGCTTGGTCCTGGTCCTGCCGCAGGGGCCGATCGGGGCAGGCTTGGTCGAGTCGCCGCCGGAGGATGCCGTGATGGCCGGCTGGTCGGCGGTCGGGGCTGGGTGAGACAACGGGCCCGGGACGAGCGGATCAGGTTCCGAACGCTGAGAGCATGATGCCGAGGTCACCGCCGTCGACCTCGCCATCACCGTTCAGGTCGGACGGGCAGCCGAACGGCATCGAGCAACTTCCCCACTGGGAGAGGATGACGCCGAGGTCGGCACCGTCGACCAGACCATCGACGTTGATGTCCTCGACGGCGGGGAGGATTGAACGCCATGCTCCGCGGCCATAGGTCGCGAGGAGCACTGTCCGATCACCAGCGTCGATCTGCAGCTGGCTGGTGTTCACGTTCGGAAGTGGGGCGCCGCTGCGCGTCCATGACACGCCATCGTCGAAACTCGCGTACACGCCTGATCCTGCCCCGATCACCATGCCAGGAACGCCCCTGGCCCAATCGATCGCCAGGCACTGCGTCGTCAGGCCTGAGGGGAGCGATCCCGTGACGGACTGCCATGTGGTTCCGTTGGACGTTCGGAGGACACGGCTCCCGGTGGTCGTCCTCCGCGTGATGTAGGCGGCGGAGGGATTGCCCGGCATCGGCGACAGCGCCGTGATCGCGATCGAGTCCGGATTGCGGGCCGTGAGCCAGGTGGCACCCTCGTCGGTCGTTCGGAACACTCCACCCCGGCTGTTCGCCACCCAGAGGTGACCCGGCATGCCCGGAACAGGGGCGATGCACGAGATCGTGCCGCCGCTGGCCACCGACGTGGTGCTGATGGCCGTCCAACTCGCTCCCGTTGCGGCGGCGGTGTTTCGCCAGACCCTGTTCGATCCAGCGTAGAGCGTGCTGGGCGAGGAGAGGTCAAGCGCGATCGGCGAGATCCAATCGCGCGTGTCCGCGGACCACGGTCCCGTGATGTTCGTCCATGAGGAGGTGTTGAAGCAGCGATAGACATCGAGGTAGACGTAGGTGGCCCATGAGGTGCTCGACGTCAATGGATCGGTCTCGCAGAAACCGCCATCGCCGCCCACCGATTGGGTGAACGTTGCCGAGGTGTTGGTCTTCCGCGCAGACCCCGCATCCTGCGTCCCGATGACGATGGTGTTGCTCAAGGTGTCGTGCTGGTCGATGGCGTAGATCTGGACCGCGCCAAGGTTCCCGCTGCGGTTCTGCCAGGCACCGTTGACCCGACGTGAAATGCCCCCGTCATGCGCGAACCATGGAATGCCGTCCGCACCCCAGGCGATCCAATGATGATCGGGATGAATTCGGCCGCCGTTGGAGGAGATGTCGGTCCAGGTTGCACCTGCGTCGTTGCTCTCGACGATGCCCGCGACCGAGTAGGTATCAACCCCGCCACCGAAGTAGTGGTTCGGATTGGCCGGATCGATCGAGATCGATGCGTCGTACCAGCCTTGGGGATAGGGGAAGTCGGGCACGCCCGGAATGAGGGCCCAACTGGCACCGGCATCGGTCGTCCTGTAGAGGCCCAGGAGCCCACCGTTGGACTTGATGAACAGAGCGAGCAGCGTCGAGGGTTCCGAAGGGGCGATCGCAAGCACGATTCGATTCAGCCCGGTCGTCGGCAGGCCACCCGACAACTTGAGGAAGGTGGCGCCGGCGTTGGTCGACTTGTAGATCCCGTTGCCGTAGCGGGCCACGTACACGATGTTGGGATCCGTCGGGTGGACCGCAAGGCTCGAGCAATCGCCTGACACGCTCGATCCGGGCGTCCAGGTCTGTCCCCCGTCTCGACTCACGCGGTAACCAAGCGAGCCTGTCCAGTGCACGGCCGCGGGAACCAACGGATCCTTGCTCGAGACCACCGCGATGCCGGAGCATTGGGCCGTCCCGAACGCCGCTGCACCGAGTTGTTCCCAGGTCTGGCCACCGTCTCGCGAGCGCAGCACGCCGGCGCCGTTCGAGTCGACCGTGTATTCACCCGTTCCGGCCCAAATGACATCCGGGTGATCCTTGTCGAGGGCAATGGCGCCATGGTTGAGGATCGGTGCTTGGTCACTGACCGGCGTCCACGACACCCCCGCATCGGTTGTCTTCCAGATGCCGCCGGACGCACTTGCTCCGTAGGCAACGGACGGATTGGTGGGATGGCACGCGATGCCGACGAACCGCCCGCCTGAGCTGCCCCCGCCTGCCCAGTAGTCCCCTGCGAGAGGCCGAGGCCCGATGAAGGACCACGCGAGGCTCGATCCGGGCGCGAGCTGGCTCGTGCCATCGAGCACCGACTTGGGAACGGCTTCACCGACGATGCGAGGGTGCCCCGGTGGCGGGGGGCCGAAGCCCTTGCGCTTGCGGGGGCTCTCGGTGGCGATGGTCTGGAGCGGCGATCCATCGGCTCCGCGAACGGGCGGGGCGGCACAGGAGCTGATGAGGCAGAGCGTGGCCAGCGGCACGAGCCACTGCCGAGCCCGGCGAAGCGATGGCGATGGGATTCCCCGGAAGTCCAGCATGTTGCGGAAACTACCCAAACACGCTGCGGGGAATCAAGACTGGGCTGGCCAGGAACCCGTGAGGTCGGTAGAGTTCCGGAGCGGTCTGCATGGCGGCAGTCCGGCGTGAAGTGAATCCTGGAGGCCCCGGAGCAAGGATGCGCGTTTCGGCCATTGTCAATCAGAAGGGCGGCTGTGGAAAGACCACCACGGCCGTGAACCTCGCCGCCGTGCTGGCGTCGCAGGGTGTCCGCGTGCTGC
>JBJOHE010000009.1:0-3479 GCA_046047895.1 Planctomycetota bacterium
GCCTGTTTCTCGGTGTCTCGGTCAACGGTGCGAGCCTCTCGGTCGACAACAATGCGAATTCGATGCTCTACGGCCGGTTCGGTGTGACGCCGAGCGACGTCTTTCAGGATCGAGGCCTCGCCTTCCATCCGGAGGTCAAGGCCCTGATCGACGACCTCAATCTGCGGTCGCAGCCGCCGGCCGTGCCGGTGCCGGGCACCGTGCCCGGGGCCATCCCCGCCGCAGCCGTACAGCCCGCCACCGTCGTGCAGCCCACTGCGATCCCGGCCACCCCGCTCCAGCCAGCGCAGCCCGTGCCTCCGCAGCTTCCGGCGCAGCCGCCCGCAGTGCCAGCAGCCCCGCTGCCGACCGGCAGCTACGCCCCCATGGCGCCTCCGGCCGAGCCAGGCATCGTGATCCCACCGCTTGTGCCGGTGAAGTAGCTCGGCCGTCAGACGTTGCTCGTCAACTGCCGCCATTTCCGCTTGATCCGGTAGCGGAGGCTGCGGCCTGCGTCGGGGAGCCGATCGAGCCCGAACAGCCGAGCCGGCCCCCGGCGGCGCGAGACCCGCTCGATCGGCGTGGTGAAGATCCGCTCAAACTGGTCGAGGATGGCTTCCGCGTCGGCACACGGCGGCACGCGATTGCCGTGATACCAGGGGCGGGCGAGCGTCGCCGCGAGCGCCGCAGGATCGCGATCGAGGGCGACCACCCGTTCCACGAGCGTGTCGAGCGCCGCCGAGGTGGAAACGCCCGGCCCCGGCGGTGTGTCGTGGAACGAGAGAAAGCTGCGGGTATCAAAGTCGTTGCCGATGAGCGGATCACCCTGGTAGATCGGCAACGAGTTCACGAGCATCGGCTCGGCCACCTTCTCGGTGGTGTAGCCGGGGTGCGACTCGTTCTCGAAGGCGATCGTGAACCGACATTCGGCGAGGAAGGCCTGCTTGTCGGCCACGCGGCCGCCGACGTTGTTGAAGAGCTTCCCGCCGGAGTCGACCCGCTTGTAGCGGGAAAGCCTGCGGAAAAACTCGTTACGGAGCTTGCAGAGCGGGTTGGAGACCACGAAGCCGCAAAACCGCGCCTTCGCCGCGAGGATCGCCTCGACGTCGGGCACGGCGGCCTGCACAAGCCGCTGGGGATCGATGTAGAAGGGCCAGTGGGGCAGCCGAAAGTGCCGGGGATGGTCGGTGTATTCGAAGGTGAAGGCCCAGTCGGTGGAATGCCAGTCGGGGGGGACGTTTTCGCCGGTGTAAAAGATCCTGACGCAATCGTGGCGGCGATGGTCATGCCGGCGGCGGCCGATGCAGGAGTGGATCAGGAAGTCGGGATCGGCGACGAGCTCCACCCGCCACCGCCGCTCCAGCAACCGCGTCAGGAAATTGTCACGGGGATCAAAACTGTCCCAAAAGCCGGCGAAGCCGAGTCGGATCGGCGGCGGGCCGGCGGGCGTGGAGGCGTCGTCCATGCCGGGTACGCTAGCGAATGACGCACGGAAGCGAAAAGCCGAAGCCATCGCGGCTCCGGGCCGGCGTTGCCCGGGAAGGGCAGGCGCGGTAGCCTTTTTTGGTTGGCAGATCTCTCTGAGAGTCTTATGTCCCTCACGCGATTCCTCTTTTGTCGAGGGTGTTCGCCGCGGGTCGTTGCCTTCCTGGTGGCAATGGCCGTGATCGCGGCCGGGGTCGGATTTCCGCCCGTGTCGCTCGCCGACGCCGCGGTTGCGGTCGATGACGAGCACCAGCCGGATTCCCAGCCCTGTGAGGAATCCCCGGACGAGTCCTTGGAAGACGAGGAGTCGTCGGCTGGCAAGCATTCCGCCGTCCTTGGCTGTGAACTCGCGATCGCCCCGCCGGTCCGCACCGGCTACGGCGTCGAAGCTTTCTCCTCCCGGCTTCCTGCCGGCCCGCGCGGCTCGTCGATGCCGATCCGGGGTCCGCCCGCGGCTGCCTGAGCGCAAGCCCCGGAAGGTTCGGACGATCGGTTCGCTGCTGCGAACGGTCGGCTGGCCTGCGATGACCGTGATGCCGACGTGAGCGGATCGTCCGCTCCGTCCTTCGACGCTGCGAAGAGGAGAGAGCCACGTGACAAGCCCTGCGGCTGTGCCGCCCGGTGAGCCCGCCCCCGCTCCACCACCTGCCGACTGGTCTGAACTCCGCGGGATTCTGTCCCGGGCCGCCCGGTACCTGCCAGCGCAGGGACCGATCTCGTCGTTCGTGGCCCTCAATCCGCTGCACGGATTTGAAGACCGTCCGTTTCTCGCCTCGGTCGAGGAAGCGGCGGGGCTGATGGATGCCCAACCGTACCTCGAGGAGAGCTTCTACCGGGAAGCCCTGGCTTCGGGCCGCATTCTGCCAGCCGACATCGACGCCGTCGTAGCCGCAGATCTCGGCGACCAAGGCGACCATCCTCTGGCAGGCGGCAGGGTCCGGCTGGCCGATGTCCAACGCCTCCTGCTGATGAAGGGCCTGCGGCACGAGAGCGACACGGCCGTCCGCTGGACGCTCACCGAAAGCGACGCCACCGAACGGCTGCGAGCCGACCTCGATCCTTCCTGCCGCAATCGCCTGCTGGCCGATGCCGGCAGTCACGAGTCGGTCCGGTCGGCAGAGCGTCGGGCCGCCAGCGATCTCTGGCATGCCTGCGTGGAGGCGACGGCGGGTGGGCGGGCGACGACGATCCATCGCCGGCCGCCGGTCCGCCCCCGCGACCTGATCGTGGCAGCCCGCCCCGATCTCGACCCCGACGGCCTCGTCCATCCACCGCTGATCAGGCTGGTGTCGGCCTACCTCGATCAGGGCGTGGCCGACTGGGGAATGCCGGATCGTTCCCGCGGCCTGCTCGCTGCCGTGGCCGACACGGCCAGCCGGTTCGGGCCGGAGGAGCCTTGGGCCGCCGGCCTCCGCGAGCGGCTGCGGGAGATTGCCGCTCGCTGCCAGGCCCGCCCCGGCTCCGACGAAGTGGCCTACGAGTTGATCGACGAAGAGCTTCGCGGGCTTGCCGTCTCCGATCGCGACCGCCCCGAGGTCGTCGCGCGGTCGCTGGTGGCTTTGCGGGGCTGGGCGGGCATGGTCTGGCAGTTGGAGCAGCGACCCGATCTCGCGCCGCTGGTCCGGCTGCCGGCCCGACTGGCCGACTTCCTGGCAGTGCGGCTGGTCTTCGATCGTTTCGCCGCCGCCTGGACCGCCACCCGGCTCCTCGCCCGCAACGCCGCGGCCGGCAAACCCGACCTCGCCGCGGTCTGGTCGGAACTCCGCGATCGTTTTCCGCCCCTGCGTGGCCCCGGCACCGTCTCCCGCGCGTTTCTCCTCCACCAGCTCTCCCAGTTGCTGGGGTTCACGGCCGCCGACATCCGCAGCCTCGACGCGAGTGAGATCGTGGCGCTCGAACATGAGATCTATGCCTTCGATCAGTTCGCGCGACGCCGGCTTCTCCATCTCGCCTACGAACGGCGATTCAACACCACGATCCTCGACGCGCTCGCCGCTCTGCCGCTGCCGGCACCG
>JBJOHE010000010.1:0-4344 GCA_046047895.1 Planctomycetota bacterium
TGCCGCCCGAAGTGGCGGCGGCCGAGGAGGTGATCCCCGCGGCGCCATTCCACCCGCCACCGTTGCGGCCCGCGATCAGATCGGCCCGCAGGTCGGCCGCCGAGATGCCGCCCGCTGCCACCGCCAATTCGCTTGCACCGAGATCGATCAGGCCGCCGCCTGATGTCTCGTCCACCGTCAGCCGGGCCAGGCCGACCGTCATGCGGCCCTGGTCGGGCAGCCTCACGAGTCCGCCGAGGCCGGCCGTCAGCTGGGCCGTGTCGGAGATCGTGCCCGCGTTGATCGTGAGCGTGGTGATGCCAGTGCTGTCATTGACAACCAGCGACGTGCCGCTCAATCGGCCGCCATCGACGGTCACCGCCGGCGATTGGATGGTGATGCCCGACGCGACCGCGAGCGTGGCGCCTGCGGTCACCGTCACCGGGCTGGCGGCGACGGCCTGGGCGTTCTCAAGCAGAAGCGTGCCGCCGGCCACCGTGGTGGGGCCGGTGTAGGGGTTGGCGGCGTTGAAGACGAGTGTGCCGGCATCCGTCTTCGTGACGGAGAGCACCGAGTCGATCACCGCACGGCCGAGTTCGTCCTGGGACGGGGAGCCGCTGGCGACGGCGAAGACGACGTCGGCCGGCCCCGGGGGCGGGTTGAAATTGGCGAGCCAGAGCTCGTAGTCGCTCGCATCCACAACGCCGCTCGCATCGGCCTGTCCCAGGTGGTTCTGCCACACCGCGTAGTCCGCTTCGTCCACCCAGCCGTCGGCGTTGAAGTCGCCGCTGTTGACCACCTGCAATTCGCCGGTGGTCAGCAGGCCGAACGTGTTCCAGGACAAGCCTTCCGCGAGCTCCGGCACGCTGAACGCATCGAAAACGCCGCTCACCGAGTGGAAGTCGAAGACGTCGAAGCCATCGCCTGCCTGGAGCGTAGCCGAGCCGGAGGCCAGCGTCACCGCCAGCGTGCCCCCGGCGTTGAGGCTGCCTCCAACCTCGAGTCGGTCGTAGCTCGACGTGGAGAAGAGTTGGATCGCCAGTGTGGCGCCGGCCTGTTGGGTAAAATCACCCTCGACGGTCATCGTGCCGATGCTGTTGACGAGTGCCGTCGTGCCATACCCCACGCCGTCGTACCACGTGCGATTCTTGGAGTCAGCAGCGATCAACTCGTCGATGTAGACATCGATCGCACCGGCGGCATTGGCCGCGAAACTGCCGAGCGGGACCTCGGCGAGAAACCGGCTGTCTTCAAAGGACACGACAGGGAATGGGCCGCTTCCGGAGGCGAAGTAGCCGCCGTTCTCAAATCCGGGATTTCCGCCATCGTCGGTCGTCACTGGGCCGGGGTTGTCGGTGTCGAAGTTCCGGGTGACGTGGGTCATCGGGTTGAAGCTCGAGGTTGAGAAATGCCTCGTATTCCAACCCTGGTCGACCTGTCCGTCTGCGGTTCCGTCCAGGTCCGGATGGGTCAGGCTCGCGCGGCCCCGCCAGCCCTGCTGCGTGCTGGTCGACCCCCAAAAGTAGGCATAGACATCTACCGTTTCGCCCGGTGACAGGCCGGTGATGGTGGTCCGTAGGGCCGGCGAGTCGTCGCTGTCGCGGCCCGCTTCCCAGACCTCACCACCATTGGCCACCGCGTCCTGGCCCGAGGGCGTGCCGAGGAGGCTCCAGAGCTGGTCGCCGGCCGCATGGCCCGTCGTGGTGTAGCCCACCGACCCGGCGATCAATGCCGTCCCGTCGGCCAGTGTGGTGTTGGCAGGAGTCGCGTTCACGAATGCGATGCCGGCAGGGGACCTCTGGGTCGAACCGGGCCGAACCACCGATCCGCTCAGGGCTGTCAGGTTGTTGGCGAAGGCCCCTGCGCCCGAAACAGTCGACCCGCTACCGGCGACCACGTCGCCGAACACGGTGCGGTTGCTGTCGTTGTTGAGCGTCTGACCGGCCGCCAGCGTGAACGCTTTGCTGAGCCCGGCGACGTTGAGCGTCGCATCTGGGCGAACGTCGATCAGTGGGCTGTCCGCAATTGATCCGCTACCGACCAGTGCAAGCGTCCCTTGCCTCACGACCGTGTCGCCCTGGTAGGTGTTGACGGACGAAAACGAGACGTACCCTCCGCCGTCTTTGACGATTCCCCCGCCCCCGCCCCCTGACGGCGGCTGCAACTCCCCGCGGAAAAATAACGCTCCTTCCCCCTCAAGGGTCGTCGTCGCGTTGACGATCCCTACGCCACTGATCGTGTGGGCGCCGTAGACGATCCGGTTGCCTTGGATCGAGCCGCCGTTCAGGCTGATCGGCTGGGAGAGACTGATGCCGACCCGGTCCGTGGCGTCGCCCAGCGACAATCTGCCGCCCTCCTCGACTTGAATTTTTCCGCTGCCGGAGAAGCCGGCGCCGCCGATGAGCCGCATCGTTCCCCCGGCAACCGCAACGGTGCCGTTATTGCTGACACTCACCGAGTTGATCGTGACCTGGTTCGTCCCCTCCTTGCGAAGCACAGCGCCTGCTTCAACCTCCACCCAGCCGCCGTTGACGATCTCCATATCGCCAGTGCCGGAGAGCACGGAATCACCGCCGTAATACTCGCTTGGGGCGAAAACCTTCAATCGCCTGAGGGTGTTTGGGATTGCCCCGCCGGTATTCGTGAGGGTCCCGCCCCGCATGTACATCCGATCTTCGCCGATCGAAGCGCCGTCGAGGTCGCGGACCATTCCGTTCAGGGTGCCGCTGGCCCAGACAATGCCAAGGTCCGTGGGCTCGCCGCCTCGCCATAGTCTTTGTTCATCGAAATTCCACTGAAACCAGGAGTAGCGCTGAACAAAATCCTGGGCATCGAGCCACGGGAGCGCCATCTTGAAAAACTCGACATTGTGGGGGATCGAGACGCTGAGCGGGATCCCGTCGCCGGCTTTGTCCCGCAGGCCGAATTCCGTCATCCAGAGGGGCAGGTCGGGATAGTCAGCGTGCCACTGATTGACGGCACTCTTGAGGGCGTTGAAAGCGACGTTCGGGTTGTTCCAATCGAGCCCGTTCGCGCCGTACCAGTGGAAAGCGATCGCGTCGACATGGAGGTCATTGCTTGGGTCGGCGTCGTTTTGGGTGGCGGTGACGCCACCCATGAAGTCAGCCATCCAGTTCCGGCCGGAATTGGTTGAGAGCGTCGCTGGCGAGACATTTAGCAGTCCCAGCGACTGAATATCGTCCCAGGCGGCGACGGCCAACGCGGGCGTGGTGGCGCCCTGGCTGACAACCTCGGGCTCGTTCATGCCCAACACGTAGCTGGGGGTGACCGTGTAGCCGTTGATCTTGTCGAGGTTGGTTGGATTGACCGCATTCGCGCTGTAGAGCATCGGCGCGTATTCAACGGCCGTACTGTTGTTCGTGTCGGCCGTTCCCCAGGTGTACCACCAACTCCCGTTCAGCTCGATTCCGCTGGAGGCGAAACTGCCGGCAGAGCCTCGTTTCGGATGGGCGGCGAACCCTTGGGAGACTTGATTGGAGAGGAAGAGCAGCAGCGCCGCAGTTGCCAGATTCTTGAAAGCGAGGGCATTTCTCACGGACTTGGTCCCTTCCGTCCCGAGCGAGCAGTGCGAGCGGTGTTGTCGTCAGTTAACCAAAGGCGTGTGGAATGAGCAAAAGATAGGTCGTTCGATAGGTCGTTCATTTCCAGCGGTGACGCACGCGAGCCGCTATTTCCAGCGGGTTTTCGTGCTCGTAGCAGTTCCCTCAGTCGGCAGTTGACAAGCCTGCGTCTTTGCCACTATTTTACAAACAACGGGGTTCGGGGTTTTGGGCCATGGGCGGACCATTGCTCGGGAACAACGATCGGTTGGCATGCCTGGCCGAGAGGCTCCGGACGACCAAGAAGACCAGACAGGAGTGGCAGCATGCTCTTACGTTCACCCGCCGCGTGTTCAGAATCGTTCGACCAGAATAGCCTTCCAGCCGCGAGCGGCATGCACCACAACAACACCTTGCTTTTGCGGGCGCTGGCCCTCGGCGCCAGCCTCTTCGTCACCGGTCCAGTGACTGCCGCTGTCGTCACCTCGGTCGGCACCAATGCCAGCGGGGAGAGCTGGAATACTGCAGCGGATTGGAGCGACAACTCTGCTCCGGCCGCTGGCAACGACTACGTGATCACGAACTCGTTCACGATCCGCAGTCCCGCAAGTGGACTGGACACCTTCGCTGGCGATAGTCTCACGGTTCTGGCAGACGGCACTCTTGCCTTGAAAAATGCCCAAGCCGTCACGGTCAACGACCTGATCTTCGATGGCGGCACCTTGACCAATTTCACCCCATCGGGGAATGTGACCGCCGTGCTAGACGGCGGATTAACGATCAACGCCGGGGGGATGATCTACAA
>JBJOHE010000011.1:0-3563 GCA_046047895.1 Planctomycetota bacterium
CCTCGAGATCAAGACGAGCGGCCGATACACCTACGAGATGGGCCGCGCCCTGGCAGGCTCGGCCGACTCGGCCGACCAGGCCCTCTGGCGAGACTGGTATCGGTTCACCCTCGACCTGGCCTCGGCTGGAGCCTTCAGCGAACAGGCGACCGAGCAGAAATTGGCCCGTGAATTCATCGAGGCATCCTTCGCCACCGCCGCCGTCGTTCCGCCGGCCGACCTATTCGCCTCGCCCGACCGCTGCCGGTCGGCGCTTGAAACCCTCACAGCCTCGCCCGACTTGATGTTCTGGTTCGAATACAACTTCCTGTTCGTGCTCGCCGCCGAGGGCCGTGCCGAAAAGGCCGCCCTCGGTGATCATTCACCCGCCGGCTACCGGCAGCGGGAGCGTTTCTACGCGATCAGCGAGGAAGGCCGGCTCCGGTTCGCCCAGAACGTGGCCCGCTATCTGGTTTTCCTCGCGGACACCACCGGCCTCGTGTCGGCCGAAACCTGCCAGCGGGCTCTGGCTCGCCTCGACGGCTACACCAGGTATCAGGCATTGCTCGACGACATTGCCGCGCCAGGTGCCTGATCGTCTCGTGCCCGGTGCCAACCAAGCGTCCTCAGCGCGAACCGGCCTTGAGACCTGAAGTAGCCTTCGGCTACGGTTCCGCTGCACCCAAGGGTCGTGATCCATGGTTCATCAGAGGAGAGCCAGGCTGGTAGCCGACCGAGCCCGTTTGTGGAGACCTCTCCTGAGATTGAAGGCTGGGTTCTTCCGCCTGGGTTTCGTCCTTGGCCCCCTGCTTGCCTTCGCCTCATTTCCGGCGGTGGCCCAGGAATCGCTCGCGTTGGAGGTGGGCTCCAGGGCCGCGGCAGCCGCTACGTCACCGACCGTCGGCTGGCGATCGGCGTGATCAACATCGCTCGGTAACGCCGGGCCGGGGCTCTCTGCCGGGGCCTTCGCAGCCTCGGCCCCACCCGGCTACCGTCTCAGGGCCAGCCCCATCACGATCACCATGAAGATCGGAAGCCCGACGAGCAGGGCGACCATCCACGCGGCCCCGGCTCTGGTACCGATGTTGAGCGTCCAACCCATGGCCGGAATTCGCTTGGGCACCCATGTCCGTGTGTCCCGCTTGCTGAAATAGAAGCCCCCAGACCAGTTGTCGGGGTTCCGCCATTCAGCATCGTTGATTTCGGCCTGGCTCATGGTGCTGAAACCCTCGGGCTTGACGGATCGTATCACACCCCTAAAATTACAATGAGATTGAGTCTCATTTCTGTTAGGGATGCGTCTTGTCATGAAAAAACCGCCCCTTGGACGGGGAGTCGCTCGCCCAAACTGCCGCCAAACGAGCCTCTTTCATGGTTTTACGCTCGTTGAGCTCCTCGTCGTGGTAGCGATCGTGGCCACCCTCATCGGGCTCTTGCTCCCGGCCGTGCAGGCAGCCCGGGAGGCTGCCCGCGGCAACGCCTGTCGGAACAACCTGCGACAACTCGCCCTCGCCAACACCAATTACGAGTCGTCCTACCGCAGCTTTCCCCCCAGTCTCGTCTGGGCTGGATCAAGCACGACTGACGCATCGGCGAATGCCGTCTGGTCGGCCCAGGCGCGGCTCCTTCCCTTCCTTGAGGAACTGGCCATCGGGGCCGAGATCCATCGGCAACTCGATATTCCCTACAGCCAGGCCACGACAGCCTCCGGCAGCCTGATCGCCGGCCTCCGAATTCCCGTCCTCCTGTGTGCGGCGGAACCGAACACGCAGATTCGGATGAAGAACGGATCCCCCGAGTACGCCCCCCTGAGCTACGCGATCAACCTTGGAACATGGACGGTCTTCAATCCAGCAAGACGCTCCGGCGGCGATGGCAGCGCGTTTCCCAACAGTCGGCTCAAGGTCGGCCAATTCACCGACGGGCTTTCAAAGACGATTGCCCTCGCCGAAGTGAAGACGTACACGCCCTACTTCCGCAATGCGGGCCAGGCATCGCCGGCGATGCCATCCTCTCCGGCCGAGGTCTGTGGCATGGGAGGTGATTTCAAGAACGACCTCCCGGCCCTGGGATCCGGGCATACGGAGTGGGTCGACGGCCGCGGCCATCAGACGGGCTTTACGGCCGTCTTTCCGCCTCAGACCGTCGTCTCGTGCGGCCGACCATCAGGACGCTACGACATCGACTGGACGAATCAACAGGAGGCCAAGTCGTTGACCGCACCGACGGCTGCAGCCGTGACCGCCCGCAGCCATCACCCGGAAGTGGTGAATTACGCGCGCATGGACGGCAGCGTTCACGGAGCGACCTCGTCCATCGATATCCTGGTCTGGCGGGCCCTGGCGACCCGGGCCGGCGGTGAAGTGGTGGGCGAATAGCGGCGGCCTGGATCCCGAACAGCGAACCAGCCGAGATCGCATACGCATTGCGAGTATCGCCGGTGCCGCCCCAAGGCCCGTCGAGCATTTGAACCTCGCGAGCTTCCCGGTCTCAGTTTGCCGATGCTTTCCTCCGGCAGCCTCGATGGGCTCGCAGACTCCTGGTCTCCTGGCCGCGAGGACGAGAAGGCCCCGGCCCGGTTCCGCCGGCAAATCCCCTTATTCGTCAGGCTGGGCATCGCGTCGCCGCGACGGGTCGCGGGCAGCGACTGCGACGGCCAACGGGCACGAGGAAGCGACAGCGTCACCGCGACGGTAGGCCCCCAGCAGGTCGCGTGACCGCTGCGCAAGCATCTGGCGAATCTCCCGCCGCTGGCCTCTGACTCGGGGAATCCGCATCGAATCGTAGCCAGTCGTCTGATGCCGCAGCCAGGCGATCACAGCGGCCTCAGCCCGCCGTTCGATTGGGATGCGCTTGGTTCGTGCCACGGTGCCGCTGCCGACCGGGGTGGCATGGGCTGCGACGGCGTGAGCAAGCTTGCCGGCCAAATCGGCATACCGTTGGTCGAACGCCAGAAAGGTCAGCACCGCCGCCTGGAAGTCTTCGACATAGCCGGCCTGCTTGGTTTCCCGGCGCTTCGCATCGGCTTCCCGGCGTTTGGCGTAGGCATCCGTGGATCGCTCAGCGGCGAGTTCGGCCCGAACCGCCTGGATCACCGCTCGCGGTGCCCAAAGGCCTCGGGAAAACGTCCGGCGGCCCACCTTCTCCTGGACGAGCCAGAAGTCTCCGGCCGCCTTCACGCGGCGTGTCAGAGCCGCATCACCGGGCGGCACAAGGTCCCAGCCAGGCGGAACATCGAGCGTTTGACCGGAGGGCGTGCGCACGGTGTTTGGGGCCGGACCGGGCAGGTATGTCGGAGCGTTCATGATGGGATCGTGATCGGCAGTCCGTGGGCCCCAAGCCAGTGGAGCGGGGTGGGGATACCAGGCCCCAGCCGATCAGAAAAGACCTCGTAAGCCCCGGGATACTATCCTGGTTTCTCCGCCGTGCCAGCGGGGACCGCCTTCTGGCAAGCCAGCGTCTGGGCCACGATCAGAGGCCCGACTGCTGCTAAAATTGAGAACGCGGTCACCAGGTTTCCCGAGTTCTCATTTTGCGCCCGTAGCTCAGTCGGATAGAGCATGGGATTTCTAATCCCAGGGTCG
>JBJOHE010000012.1:0-4338 GCA_046047895.1 Planctomycetota bacterium
GCCCGCCCCAACGGCGACAAGAAGGGAACCCTTGCGGCACCCCGGCTCGGGGGCGGCAAAAGTCAAAGCGCGGGCGTCAGCCGCGAGCCTGGGCAAACCGCTGCCCGATCGCGTCCCAGTCGATCACGTTGAAAAACGCGGTGACGTAGTCGGCCCGGCGGTTCTGGTAAAGCAGGTAATAGGCGTGTTCCCAGACGTCGACGCCGAGCAGGGGCTTGTTGCCGTGCATCAGGGGGCTGTCCTGGTTTGCCGTGCTCTCGATCAGGAGCTTCCCCTGCGGATCGAGCGACAGCCAGGCCCAGCCGCTGCCAAACCGCTTCATCGCGGCGTCACTGAAGGCCGTTTTGAAGTTGTCGAAGCTGCCGAAGACGCTTCCGATCGCCTCGCCGAGCGGGCCGGTCGCCGCGCCCCCCTTGCCGTGGCCGAGCGAGGTCCAAAAGAGCGAGTGGTTGGCATGGCCGCCGCCGTTGTTGCGGACGGCCGTGCGAATCGCCTCGGGCACCTTCTCGAGATCGGCGATCAGGGTCTCGACCGGCAGCGCGGCCAGGGCGTCGTGTCCCTCGAGCGCCTTGTTCACGTTGGCCACGTAGGCGGCGTGGTGCTTGTCGTGATGGATCTCCATCGTGCGGGCGTCGATGGACGGCTCCAACGCGTCGAAGGCATAGGGCAGGGCGGGCAGGGTGTAGGCCATGGCGGGAAACTCCTGAGCGGAAATGAGACAACGGCCGAGCCGACCGGGTTGAAGCGGGGCGGCGGGTCGCAGCGACCACCGCCGCCGCGACCGGGACTCGATGCCCGGCGTTGGTCGGTCGAGCGGATCGTAGCCGGATCGCGGATGGGCGGCAAATCGGCAGGCCTTCAAGCAGGTGACGGAATCGCTCCGCCCGCCTCCGCCGTTTCGGCTGGGGCGCACGGTTGGGAAAACCCTGCGGGAGATGCCCGCGATGCCTGCTCTTCGGCCACCCTGAACCGGCCTGAATCCTGGTGGGTTTGCTGGACGAAACCCTGGGTGCGGCGGCGGGCTTGTCCTGACACCGTGCGAGACGCGGAGCGTCTCGCCAGCAACCGGAAGGAGCCGATCGAGTCGGATGGCCATGGGTGCCTCTTCGCGCCGCGACCAGCGCCGTAGGCTGGTGGCCTCCTGGACCCGGTCGAGCGGCGAGCAGCCAGTCGACGAGGCCCAGGGGAGCCGCTCCGCGAGCCCGGCGACTCCCTATGAGGAGGCCGCGGATCCCGCACGGCATCCGGCGCTCGCCACCCGGCTGCCGACGGGGCTCGGCGGCCTGCTTGTGGCGGCGGGGCTGATTCTCGTGCCGATGGCCGCCGCGATCGCGCTGGCGGTGAGCGGACCGCTCCTGGGCAGGCCCCTCTTGCCCGTTGCCGAGGGCCGCTTCGCCCGTTCGCTCGCCGTCGTGGGCGACGCCTTCGATCACCAGACAGGCCTGCCGGTGCAGTTCTGGCTTGCCGAACTCTCGCTGCTCTCGGCCGCCGCCGTGGCAGGGGCGGTGCGATACATGCGGCGGCATCGCCGTGACGACTTCAAAGGACGGTTTCGCGCCTGGGGCTGGCTGGCCGTCTGCTTCACGGTCGCCGCCTGGGCCGGAGCGATTCCGCTCGGGCCGCTCGTCGCGGCCGTCGCCTCGGATGCGACGGGAATCGTCATCGGGCCCGCCGGCATCGGCTGGTGGCTTGGGTTGGCGGCCGGCATGTTCGCGCTGATCTCGCCCTGGGCCGTGCTGCCCCTGCGGGAGCGGGCCGCCACCGCCTTCTGGATGGTGCTGGGCCTGGCGGCCTGGGCCGCGGCGGCTGCCATGCCCTGGGCGGGCGAGTGGGTTGGCGGCGACGCTCGAGCAGCAATCATCGGCCAGGCAGCCTGGGCCGCGGGCGCGGCTTTGCTCCTCGTGGCGATGCTGGCGGCGGCCCGGTCGGTGATCCGTGAGGTGCGGGGGCTCTGCGGACCGGCGGCCGAAAAAGCTCCTCGCAAGACCCGCGCGGAGCGGCGGCAGGAGGCCCGGGCTGCGGCGGCGACATCGGAGGCGGTCGCCGGTGATGCAGACGAGGTCGACGACCAGCCGGAAGAGGAACTGATCTTCGAGGAGGCCCGGGCCGACGACTCGGAGCCGAGCGGCAGCGAATTCGTCGACGGCTCGGAGGCCGATGACCGCCATCTCTCGAAGGCCGAACGCAAGCGGCTGCGAAAACTCGCCCGGATGAACGGCCACGCGGCATAATGCCGCCTCGTTCCCGGAGACCGTTTGCATGACCGTTCGCACCCGCTTCGCGCCCAGTCCCACCGGCTATCTCCACATCGGGGGAGTGCGGACGGCGCTGTTCAACTGGCTCTTCGCCCGGCAGCAGGGGGGCCAGTTCATCCTCCGGATCGACGACACCGACGCCGAACGAAACATCGAGTCGGCCCTCGAGCCGATCCTCGCCGGCCTGCGGTGGCTGGGAATCGACTGGGATGAGGGGCCGGGCGTGGGCGGGCCCTACGCTCCCTATTATCAGTCGCAGCGATCGGCGGGCTATGCGGCGGCGGTCGAGCGGCTGCTTGCGTCCGGCCACGCCTACCGCGACTTTGCCCGGCCGGAGGAACTCGACGAGGAGCGGAAGGCGGCCCAGGCCGCCGGAAAGCCGTTTCTCTACAGCCGGCGGTTCGCAGCCTTCGACGAGGCAACGGCCGAGCGGTTTCGGGCAGAGGGCAGGGCAGGGGTGGTGCGGCTCAAGATGCCCCGCGAGGGCTCGCTCGTGCTCGAGGATGCCGTCCGTGGGCGGGTGGAGTTTGCCTGGGAGCGGGAGCAGGACCATGTGATCCAGCGGGCCGACGGCTCCTGCCTCTACCACCTTGCCAACGTCGTGGATGACCATGATCTGGCGATCAGCCATGTGATCCGCGCCGAGGAGCATCTCTCCAACACACCGAGGCAGGCGTTCATCGCCCTCTCGCTCGGCTACGACCTGCCGGCCTACGCCCATCTGCCGCTCGTGGCCGAGCCGGGCAGCAAGACGAAACTCTCCAAGCGGAAGCTCGCCCAGTATCTCAAGAACCAGGACTTCCGCCGGGTGATGGAGCACGGCCAGCAGATTGCCGAGCGGATCGGGGTCGTGGGGGAGGCCGACACCTTCAATCCGGTGATCGTCGACTTCTACCGAGAGGTGGGCTATCTGCCCTGGGCGATCGACAACTATCTCGCGCTGCTCGGCTGGTCGTACGACGACAAGACGGAATTCTTCAGCCGGGAGGAGCTGATCGAGAAGTTTTCCCTGGGGCGGATCAACTCGGCCCCGGCGAGCTTCGACCCCAAAAAGCTCTGGGCGGTGCAGGACCACTACATGGCGGCCCTGTCGACCGACGAGAAGCTGGAGCTGATGCTCCCGTATCTCGTGAAGGCCGGGCTCGTGGCCGATCCGCCCGCGGCCGAGCAGGTGGCGATCGTACGCCGGGTGATCGAGGCCTCGGGCGACCGGCTCAAGGTCGCCGGCGACATCCTCGCCTACGCCGACTTTTTCCTCGTCGAGGAACCGGTGATGGACGAGGCGGCGGTGAACCAGCGGCTGGGCAAGGCAGGGGCCAAGGAGTTGCTCCAGGCCTTCGCGGCGCGGCTGGCTGGTGTCGAGCCGTTCGAGCCTGCGGCGCTCGAGGAGGCGCTCAAGGCCACCGCCGAGGCGGCTGGCGCGAAGGTTGGGGAACTCGTGCACCCGATTCGCGTGGCCGTGACCGGCCGGTCGGTGGGGCCGGGGCTCTACGACTGCCTGGCGATCCTGGGCCGCGACCGGTCGCTCGACCGGCTCGAGCGGGCGTTGCCCCGGTGCGGCTGATCCGCCCTTCGCCTGCTACATTCCAGCTCCCTCACGTTCGTTCCGCCCGTCAGGAGAAGTCCATGCCGTTGCTCGTCGTTGGAAGTGTCGCCCTCGATTGCGTCGAAACACCCACCGCCTCCCGGGACGACGTGCTCGGCGGCTCGGCGGTCTTCTTCTCCTACGCGGCCAGCTTCTTCTCGCCGGTCAAGATGATCGGCACCGTCGGCGAAGACTGGCCCGCGGAGCACACCCGGTTCCTCGAAACCCGCGGCATCGACACCTCTGGCATCGAGGTGATCCCGGGCGGCAAAACCTTCCGCTGGCGGGGCCGGTATCTCCCCAACATGAACGACCGCGAAACGCTCGAGGTGCACCTCAACGTGTTCGGGGAGTTCAAGCCGAAGCTCAACGGCGGCCACCGCGACGCGAAGTTTGTGTTCCTGGGGAACGCCTCGCCGGTGACCCAGCTCTCCGTGCTCGATCAGGTGCCCAACGCGCAGCTGACCGTGGCCGACACGATGGACCTCTGGATCAACA
>JBJOHE010000013.1:0-14547 GCA_046047895.1 Planctomycetota bacterium
AGCCCAGGCAGGCAGCCGCCACCGGCTGCTGGGACCGTCCTGCCGCCGCGAAGGCCGCCGCAATCGCGGCAGCCACATTCGCGGCGGCGGCATCAAAGCCCACCGAGACGGCGTTTGCGGGGCCGCCATGCCCACGGCCAAGCTCCCTGACCCTGCCGGCCTCGATGGCTGCGAGCACGGCCGTGCACCGCGAACCGCCGCCATCGATCCCGAGCGCGAGCCTTGATACGGCCGGAACGGAATTACTGACTGCGTGCATCGGTCCGCTCCCGTCCGAGCGCGGCCCGCAGCTGCCCACCGGCGGCGGAGAGCAATGCACGAGCCTCGGCGGCCGATACGCCCCGTACCCGGCTCACCACGGCGGTCTTGAGCTCGCCGTCGGCGGCGGCGAGCAGCTGCTCGGCCTCCTCTTCCGACACCTCGGCCAGACGAGCTACGAGCCGCCGGGCGCGGACCAGAAGCTTCGAGTTGGTCGCCCGGAGGTCGACCATCAGGTTGCCGTAGGTCTTGCCCAGCCGCACCATCGTGCCAGTGGTGAGCATGTTGAGCACCAGCTTCGTGGCCGTGCCGGCCTTGAGCCGCGTGGAGCCGGCGATGATCTCAGGGCCCACCTCCACCACGATCAACTCATCCGCCACGTCCGCGAGTTCGGGCTCGGGCGTGCAGGCAAACCCGATCGTCGCGGCCCCCAGGCTGCGGGCGTGGGCCAGCCCGCCGATGACGTAGGGCGTGCGGCCGCTCGTGGCGATGCCCACGACCACGTCGCAGGGACCGACGGCCACGCTCGATAGGTCGGCTACGGCCAACTCGGGGCGATCCTCGGCACCTTCTACGGCGGTCGTCAGCGCGGTCGAGCCACCGGCGATCAAGCCGAGCACCAGCCCTGGCGGGGTGCTGAAGGTCGGCGGACACTCCGCGGCGTCGAGCACGCCCAGTCGGCCGGAGGTACCCGCTCCCAGGTAGATCAGCCGCCCCCCGGCGGCGAGCCGGCTGGCGACGAGCTCGATCGCCCGGGCAATCGGAGCTTCCGCGGCGGCCACGGCGGCGGCCACCCGCGAGTCTTCCGAGTTCATCAGCCTGACGATGCCGAGCGGATCGAGCTGGTCGATCCTCGTGGACGCGGGATTGACCGCTTCGGTGGCCAGAGAGAGGGAGAGTGGCTTCATCGCCACACGATACCAATCAATCGCCGCCGGTACACTCGGTGGCCAACGGGGATGGAACGCCATTCCGCGGCCGCGGGTGGAGCGGCCGACCCCAAAACGTCCCCGGCGGGATGCCGCCGGGAGCCTCGGTTTCCCCCACGAGAGTTCCCTGCTGAGCCGCTGTTCATGACGCTCGCGATCGGACAGGTGGATGCGGCAGTGCTCATGGCCTCGCTGGCAGGGGCGATCGCCGTCGGCCTGTTCGCGGGCGGCCGGGCCCGCTCGCTCGACGCCTACCTCCTCGGCGACCGGAGCCTGCCCTGGTGGGTCGTGATGGGCTCGATCGTGGCGACCGAGACGAGCACAGCCACTGTCTTGAGCGTGCCGGGCGAGGGCTTCGGCCCGGTCGGGCTGCGGTTTCTGCAGCTGCCCCTGGGCTTCATGCTCGGGCGGCTCGCGATCGTTCGCTGGCTGTTGCCGCTCTACTTCGAGGGGCGGCTGAACACAGCCCACGAGCTGCTTGGCCGGCGGTTCGGGCCGGTGGTGCAGCGGGCCGCCGCCCTCCTCTTCCTCGTCACCCGCAACCTCGGCGACGGGCTCCGGCTGTTTCTGGCGGCGATCGTGCTGGCCCGGCTCACGGGCATCCCCTTTCTCACCGCGATCGCCGTGATGGGCTCGATCACGATCCTCTATACCGTGCTCGGCGGAATTCGCTCGGTGGCCTGGAACGATTGCCTGCAGCTGGTGATCTATCTGTTCGGCGGCATCGCGGCGCTGTTCATCATCGCCGGGCGGATTCCCGGCGGCTGGACCGCGGCCTGGGAGCATGCGTCGACGACCGGGCGGCTCCAGCTCTTCGACTTCCGCTTCAATCTGGCGAATCCAGTCTGCTTCTGGGCCGGACTGATCGGCGGCGGGGTGCTGTCGCTCGGCACCCATGGCACCGACCACATGATGGTTCAGCGGTATCTGGCCAGCGGCGGGCTGCGGCAGGCCGGCCGGGCCCTGGCCGGCAGCGGCATCGCCGTGGTGCTGCAATTCGCCCTGTTTCTTGTGATCGGCATTCTGCTTGCGGCCTACCACGCGACCACCGGCGAAGCGGCCCCTGCCCGGCCAGACGAGGTCTTTGCGGCGTTCGTGGTCAACCACTTCCCCCGCGACGTCGGGCTGATCGGCCTCTTGCTGGCGGCGATCCTGGCGGCGGCGATGTCGACGTTGTCGAGCTCGCTCAACGCCTCGGCCTCGGCCGTGATGCACGACTTCCTCCTGCCCCGAGTTGATGGCCGCGGCCCGGCGCAGCGCCCGCACCTCCGCCCCGAAACCCAGCTCCTGATTTCCCGCGGGCTGACGGTGGTCTTTGGCCTGATCCAGATTGCCGTGGGCATCGCGGCCACACGGCTCGACGAAACGGTGATCCGCTCAGCGTTGGCGATCGCCGGCGTGGCGGCCGGCCTGCTGCTCGGGGTGTTTGGGTTGGGCCTCGGCACGAAGCGAGTCGGGGCCGGGGCCGCCCTGACGGGGGCCGGCTGCGGCCTTGCGGCCCTCTTGGCCGTCCAGTTTCTGCTGCCCACCCGCGGGATCGTGGTCGCCTTTCCCTGGTATGCCCTGATCGGCGGCAGCGTCACCTTCACCGTCGGACTCGCGGCTTCGATCATCTGGCCACGCCCCCTGGAGCACTCCGCATGAACGCACTTCTCCCGGCAGCCCTCGTCCTGACGATCGCGGCCACCGCCGCCGCCGCACCGCCCCTGGCTCCGGCGGCCCTCAAGCTCGATCCCGTCCGGCTCGCCCGGATCGACGGCCTCGTCGCCCAAGCCCTGGCGGCCGGCGAGATGTCCGGCTGCGTCGTCTGCATCGGCCGTCGGGCGGGTATCGGCTGGCTCGCGGCCTACGGCGACCGGCAGATCGAACCGAGCAGGGAGCCGATGACAAGCGACACGATCTTCGACCTCGCCTCGCTCACGAAGCCGGTCTCCACGGCCACCGCGGTGATGCTGCTCGTGGAGGACGGGGCGGTGCGGCTCGGCGATCCTATCTCGCTCCACCTGCCCGAGTTCACCGGCCACGGCAAGGAAGCGCTCACCGTCCACCAGCTGCTCACCCACCAGAGCGGGCTGATCGCCGACAACCCGTTGGCCGACTACGAGCAGGGCCCAGCCGAAGCCTGGAAGAAGATCTGTGGCCTCGAGCTGGTCGCCCCCCCCGGCACGAGGTTCATCTACTCAGATGTGAACTTCATCGTGCTCGGCCGGCTGGTGGAAACGCTCTCGGGCAGATCGCTCGACACGTTCACCCGCGAGCGTGTGTTCACGCCGCTGGGCATGAGCGACACGGGGTATCTGCCGTCCCCCGAGCAACGGGCCCGCGCTGCCACGACCGAGCAGCGGGACGGCGGCTGGATCCGCGGCGAGGTCCACGATCCCCGGGCCTGGAAGCTCGGGGGCGTGGCCGGCCACGCCGGCCTGTTCGGCACCGCCACCGACCTCGCCCGCTATGCGAGGGCCCTGCTTGGCGGCGGCGAACTGGATGGCAGCCGGATCATGGCTCCCGCAACGCTGGCCAGGATGGTGCGGCCCGTGCGACTGCCGGAGGGAGCCCTCCGCGGCCTCGGCTGGGATGAACGCAGCGGTTTTTCCAGCAATCGCGGCGACCTGCTCTCGCCCGCCGCCTTCGGCCACGGCGGCTTCACCGGCACATCGCTCTGGATCGACCCCGGCCTCGATCTGTTCGTGATCTTTCTGAGCAGCCGACTCCATCCCGACGGCAAGGGCACGGTCAATCCACTTGCCGGCCGGATCGGATCGGTCGCGGCCGGATCGATCGTGGGGCCGGCCGTTCCCGCCGCCATCTCACCCGACCGGGCGGTGCTTCCCGGCATCGACGTCCTGGCCCGCGACGGGTTTCGACCATTGGCCGGCCGCCGCGTCGGCCTGATCACAAACCACACCGGCCGCAGCCGGGACGGCGTGGCCACCGCCCGGCTTCTGGCCGATGCCCCCGACCTGACGCTCGTGGCCCTGTTCAGCCCGGAGCACGGCCACACCGGCCAACTCGACCAGGAACGGATCGCCGACGCGACAGACGCCGACACGGGCCTGCCGGTCCGCAGCCTGTATGGGAAAACCCGCCGCCCCACGGCCGAGATGCTCGCCGACATCGACACGCTCGTGTTCGACATTCAAGACATCGGCACTCGCTTCTACACCTACATCTCGACGATGCTCGAGGCGATGAAGGCCGCCAGCGAGCACGGGATCCGGTTTGTCGTGCTCGACCGACCCAATCCGATCAACGGCCGCGACGTGGCCGGGCCGGTGGTCGACGCGGGCAGCGAATCGTTCGTGGGCTGCCATCCGATCCCGCTGCGGCATGGCATGACGGTGGGCGAACTGGCCCGGATGTTCCGCGGTGAACTCGACCTCGACCTCGATCTGGTCGTCGTGCCCTGCGAGGGCTGGCGACGGCGGGATGCCTTCGACGCGACGGGGCTCGAGTGGGTCAACCCGTCGCCCAACATGCGCAGCCTGACCGAAGCCTTTCTGTATCCCGGGATCGGCCTGCTCGAATTCACCAACCTCTCCGTCGGCCGCGGCACCGACACGCCCTTCGAGGTCGTGGGGGCCCCTTGGCTCGACGGCCGGCGGCTGGCGGCGGCCCTCTCGGCCCGGCGGATTCCCGGCGTCGCGTTCGTGCCGATTCGGTTCACGCCCACCGCGAGCCGGTTTTCGGGCGAGCCGTGCGGCGGTGTCAACATCCTGATCACCGATCGCGATCAGTTCGACCCGATTCGGACCGGGCTGGAAATTGCCGTGGCCCTCCGCCGCGTGCATCGCGACGAGTGGCAGCCCGATCGCCTGGGTACCCTTCTGCTCGATGGCGAAACGCTGGACGCTATCCTCCGCGGGGATGACGGGGACACGGTGCTCACGATCGCCTCGCGATCACTCCGTGACTTTGTCACCCGTCGCTCCAAGGTTCTGGCAGCCTCGGCCGCTTACCCTGAATAGGGCACCCCCCTGGCGCGGCGCACCTTGGGACGCCTGTCACGAGTATGTTGACTTCAGGGAACCATTCTTCAGGAGTGCTTGTCATGACGATCCACCGGCCAGGACTCCCTTGCTTCGTACGTCCGTTTGCGAGTTCGCTTGGCTTGCTCGGCACCGCGGCGGTCCTCGCCCTCGGCCTCACGCAGCCTGCACCGTGCCGTGCGGTCGAGATGACCGAGATCGCGCGGTTCTGGCTCGACCGCACGAGCAACGCCACGATCGACACCGTCCCCAATCCGATCTTCATCGGTAGCAATCCCTCCGCGATTGCCTGGAATGGCTCGCGGATGTTTATCGCCGGCTTCAACAACGGCTCCGGCCCGGTCGGGATCACCGAGGTGGTCAACGCCACCGACACCGGCGTTGTCTTCCAGCCGACCTTCACCGACGCCTTCAACATTCAGCCGGCCCCGAACAGCCGCGGCTATACGGGAATTGCGTTCGACGGCACCACACTCGCCGCCACGATCGACATGGGCGAGGTGACATCGGCGGCGCTCTCCGCCTACGACGTCTCCACAGCCACGCCAACGCCGCTCTGGCAGCAGTCGGGCCGTGGCAGCGTGGGCGTGGCGATCGATCCCGGCTATGTGGTCGGCGGCACGAGCCAGGGAGGCGAGGGTGTCGCCTGGGGCACGTTCGGCGATGGCGTCGCCGGCTCGAACGTCCGCCGGGCTCTCAACGACCCGGCGACGGGGGCATCGATCTACGGCTTCTCGTCCGCCCCCGGTGCTCCGGTGCCGGCCGGGCTCGAGTGGTGGACCTCGGGCGATCCGCAGATTGGAACCACGCAGCCGATCGTTCCGCGCGACATCGCCTTCGACCTGAACACCGGCGACCTGTTTGGCCGCGTCAACAACGCCGTCACAAAGGCCGTCCGCACGGGCGCCAACGAGAGCGGCGACAAGTCGGTCCTGTACAGCACCTTCGTCGGGAATGCCGTGGGTCAAAACATCGCCGTCATGAACAACACGGTCGACGGTGACCTCGTGGTCTACAACGTCCGCGACGACGGTGGCTACCAGCAGCCCTTCTCGCAGGCGATCGAGATTATGGACACGGCCGGCACCCCCCAGGCCGTCACCTACAACTTCCTCGATGCCCTCGACCTCTCCGGCCCGGGCTTCTACGACTTCAGCTTCGACGTGGCCTCGCAGACCCTCGCGGTGCTCGACTTCGGCAATCGGCGGGCCTCGGTCTTCCGGTTCGGCGCCCCGGACCCCGACACCCAGCTCCGCTGGGCCGCTGACGGCACGACCCTGGGCGGCAGCGGCATCTGGGACGCCTTCAGCTTTACCTGGCGGGGCGCCTACGGCGTGTCAGCCTGGCAGCCGCAGGCCAATGCCTACTTTGGCGGTGAGTTCAGCGGCACCGTCACCGTGGCGACCGGCGGCGCAAGCGTGGGCCGCGGCATGTCGTTCGTCACCGACGGCTACGTGATCGACGGCGATACCATCACGCTCGACGGAGCCGACGCCCCCACGAACAACCTGTTCGTTGAGTCAGCGATCACGGCGACGATCACGGCGCCACTGGCGGCGGCAAACGGCCTGTCGAAGTCGGGGGCTGGCACCCTGATTGTGGGCGGCCCGATCAGCGGTGGCCCGCTGTTCGTCAACAACGGCACCCTCCTGGCGACTCCGTCCGCCAGCATCAGTTCCACACCCGGCATCGTCGTGCTCGCTCCGGGCACCCTCGACGTCACCCAGCAGGTCGGCGGCCTCACCGTCGACGGCGGACGGGGCATCGCGGGCGCCGGCACCGTGGCCGGCGACGTCACGATCGGCAGCGATGGCACCCTGTCGCCGGGCTCCAATCTCGGCACGCTCTCGGTCACCCAGGGCGTCACCTGGGCCAGCGGCGGCAACTATAACTGGCAGATCGTCGATGCCGCCGGCACGGCTGGCGTCGATCCCGGCTGGGATCTCCTGTCGGCGGGAGGCGGCCTCACGATCTCGGCCACCAGCGCGGATCCCTTCGAGCTCAACCTCTGGTCGCTTTCCGCGACGGCGCCGGACGTCAACGGCGATGCGGCCAACTTCAGTCCCACCCAGGGCTACACCTGGACGATCGCCTCGGCGGCCGGCGGGATCACCGGCTTCTCCAGCGACGCGTTCGTGATCAATACGGCCGCGACGAACGGAGCAGCCGGGTTTTCCAACGACCTCGGCGGCGGTGCCTTCAGCCTCACGGTCTCCGGCAACGACCTGAACCTCGTGTTCACGCCGGGCTCGGGCCCGAGCGACATCGTGATCGACGTGGCCTCCGGCACGCAGACGCAAAGCCAGGCCGGCTACCCCACGATCGCCTCGGCCAATTCCGTCACCAAGACCGGTGCGGGCACGCTCGTGTTCGACGCGGCCAACGCCTACTCCGGCCCGACGACCGTCTCCGCCGGCACGCTCGAGGTGGCCAATGCCGCCTCCGTGGCCGCGAGCAACGTGACGGTCGACACGGGAGCAACGCTTGCCGTCGCATCGGGCACCACGATGCAGTCACCGTCGGTGATCGTCGACGGCGGCACGCTCTCGGGTGCCGCCCTGGCCGTCAACACCACGACGGGTATCGGGGCGCTCGCCATCAACGCGGGCACGATCGCCGGTTCGCCCACGGTCAGTGTCAGCGGCGGCGGCCAGATGTCGCTCGTGCAGGATGCCCGCGTCACGGTCAGCGTCGGAGGCCTGAGCGTCGACCAGGCCGGTGGTGGCGGTCGGCTCGACCTCGGCGCTGGGCAGGTGAACGTCGCCGCAGGTGGCATCACGGCGACCGACCTCCGGGCCGACATCATCGCGGGCCGCAACGGCGGGGCTTGGAACGGCACCACCGGCATCACCTCGAGCACGGCGGCCGCCTCGGGAGGCACGCGGGCGGTGGGCTATGTCGTGGCCGGCGACGGCTCGGCGAAGGTCTCATTCTCCGCGGCGGGCGACGTCGACCTGAGCGGCCAGGTGAACGTTTTCGATCTCGTGAGTATCAATAGCTCCGGCAAGTATGGCGCAGGGACGGCCAGCGTCTGGAGCCAGGGCGATTTCAACTACGACGGTGTCACGAACGTGTTCGACCTCGTTGGAATCAACACCGCGGCCGTCTACGGCCAGGGGAACTACCTCCCGGCCGCCCCCTCTGCGGGCGGTGGTGTCGCCGCGGTGCCCGAACCGACGGCCGTGGCGATCCTGGCCGGGGGGCTCGCCCTTCTCGGAGCTGCCCATCGTCGGCGAGGCGGGCGGGTGTCGAGCAACAAAGCAGCATGAGTTCTTCGTAAGGTTCACCCCCGAAAGCGGGAAAACCAGGCTTGCCAGCGGGTTCTGCCCGCTCGAGCCGGCCTGGCGGCCCGAGTTGTGGGGGCCGACCGAAAATGCTATACAACGTAGGTTCGACAGACTCTCGTCCGCACTTCTGTCTGGTGGGGAACTGAGGCTTGTGCTCCGGCGAAGGTCGATGCAGTCGATTTGGTTCGTGATTCAGTTCCCATTTTCTCGAGGTTGAGAGTTTTATGGCTCGGAAGATTTACGTGGGGAACCTGCCCTGGTCCACCACGTCGCAGGATCTTGAAGCGATGTTTGCACCGCACGGCGCGGTCCGCAGCGCGGAAGTGATTTCGGATCGGGAAACCGGCCGCTCCCGTGGCTTCGGTTTCGTTGAGATGGAGACCGACGAAGGCCTTCAGGCCGCCATCTCGGCCCTGAACGGCCACGAGATCAATGGTCGGCCTCTGACAGTGAACGAAGCTCGTGAGCGCACGCCTCGCGCTGGTGGCGGCGGTGGCGGCTACGGCGGCGGCGGCGGTGGTGGCGGCCGCGGCGGCTACGGCGGTGGTGGCGGTGGCGGTCGTGGTGGCTACGGCGGTGGCCGTGGCGGCTACGGCGGCGGCGGCGACCGCTATTGAATTTGGTGCCTCTGGTCGTCTCGACGGCCCGCAGGCCCAGCACTCACGGGAGCCGGTGGTTTTTGCCCCGGCTTCCGTGATCCTTTTTTCCGAGTATCATTTTTAGGTGCGGTGACCGTACCGCGATCCTGCTTTCATTTCCTTTTGCCGCAGCACAGAAGACGAATTCACGATGAGTTTTGCTGGACCCCGTTCGAAGCCCGCAAAGATGGCCCGCAAGAAGGCCAAGCCGAAGCCCAAGGTGAAGAAGCGGGATCCGATTTTCATCGACGGCGTTCGCCCGCGGCCGATGTACGTCGACTACAAAGACCTCGAACTCCTCGGTAAGCTGATCAATCGGCAAGGCAAGATCACCGGCCGCCGCAAGACTGGTTGCACCGCCGCCAGCCAGCATGCGGTCACCAGCGCGATCAAGCGGGCCCGGTTCATGGCCCTGCTGCCGTACGTCGCGGACTAATTCACGCCTGCACGGCCATCCTGGCCCGTGCAGGCTGAGTCGAGAGCCGGGCTTCCTGCTCGGCGGTCCGCTTGCGACCGCGAAATAAAAGCCCCCGACGCGAGGTGGGGGACTTCGCGTGGAGGCTGATCCCCCGTTCCATCGCCTTACCCGGCGGCCCGCTTGCGTCCGGCCGGCTTGCAGCGCATGGTACGGATCCCCTCTCCGGTCCCTGGCCTCACTCGCATGCCGCCGCTCGTTACCCGCCGCCGCGTCGAATTCCGCGACACCGACGCCGCCGGGATCGTGCACTTCTCGGCCTTCTTCTTCTGGATGGAGTCCGCGGAACACGAACTCCTCCGCGCGGCCGAGGTGGCCGTCATCGATCGCGGCCCCGACGGGGTCGACGCCAGCTGGCCACGGGTGTCGGCCGCCTGCGACTACACGTCGGCCGCCCGATTTGGCGATGAACTCGATATCGCCGTCTCGGTCGAAGCGATCGGCCGCAGCAGCGTCACCTACGGCTTTGCCTTCTCGGAGGGTGAACGGGCCGTGGCCCGCGGCCGGGTGGTGGCCGTCCGCTGCCTGATGCACCCCGGCCGGAAGCCGGAGGCCGTGGCGATTCCCGACGAGATCGTGGCCCGGCTGTCGCGGTTTCGCGTTGAGTGACCCTTCGCGAGGTGACCGATGCTCGAAGTGACGGGCATCTCCAAGTCGTATCCCGGCGGCGGCGGCCGGCTCACCGTGCTCCGCGACGTCTCGTTCTGCCTCGAGCCCGGCCGCCGCATGGCGATCATGGGGCCGTCGGGGTCGGGCAAGAGCACGCTGCTGGCGATCCTCGGCGGGCTCGAAACGCCGACTGCCGGCGAGCTGCGGCTCGACGGGGTCGATCCCTTCGCCGGCAAGGCCGGGGAGCGGGCGGCCTTTCGCAACCGCCGGATCGGGTTCGTGTTTCAGGAGCATCATCTCCTCCCGGGTTGTTCGGCCCTCGACAACGTGCTCGTGCCCGCGCTCGCCACCGGCCGCGTGCCACGCGAGATCGCCGCTCGCGGCCGACGGCTGCTCGAGCGGGTGGGGCTCGCCGAGCGGATCCATCACCGTCCGGGCGAACTCTCCGGCGGTGAACGGCAACGGGTGGCAGTGGCCCGGGCGCTGCTCCTCTCGCCGCGGCTGATCCTGGCCGACGAGCCGACCGGCCAGCTCGATTCGCAGGCTGCGAGCCGGGTGGCCGACCTGCTCGTCGATCTCGTCGGCGAGAGCGGCAGCATGCTCGTGGTCGTCACGCATGCCGAGCCGCTCGCCGCCCGCGTCGGCAGCGTGCGGCAGCTGGTCGACGGGCGGCTCCTGCCATGAGCGGCCCGGCCGAACCGTCGAGCGGCACGCGGGCCAGACTGGCATTCATCCTCGCCCGAGCCTGGTGGCCGCAGCTGGCCGCGCTCGCCGCCGCCTGTTGCGTCGTGGCCACCACGATCGCCGGGGCGCTCTGGGTCGGCAGCTCGATGGAGGCCGGCCTCCGCCGGCTCGCAGTGGGCCGGCTCGGCCGCATCGAGGCGGCGGTGGTGGGTGAGCGGTTTTTCACCGTCGCCCTCGCGGAACGGCTGCGGGCCCGGGCGATGGACGGCGGCCCGGCGACCGTGATCCCGGCGATCGTCATGCCCGTCACCATCTCGGCCTCCGGCAGCACGGTGAGCGGCACGCTTCTGGCCTGCGACGATCCGGCCGGGCTCGGATTCGCCCCGCCGCCGCCGCCGCTTGCCCCGGCCCGGGCCCTCGTCAACCAGCCGCTCGCCGACTCGCTCGGCCTCGTGACCGACTCCCCGCTCGTGCTCCGACTGCCGCGCCGCTCGCTCGTGCCGGCCGACAGCCCGCTCGGCCGCCGCACCGCCGAGTCGGATGGCCGGCGGCTGGCTGTGGCCGCGGTGCTCCCCGCCAACGGACTCGGCAGTTTTTCGCTCCGGCCAACGCAGACCACCGACCCGCTGATCGTCACCTCGCTCGGCGTGGCCCAGGCGCTCCTCCGGCGGGGCGAGGTCGCCAATGCGGTGTTTGTGGCCGGCCAGCCGGCGGCCGGAGATGCAGCCGGCTGGCTCGCCGCCGCCGTCGCGCCCACGCTGGCCGATCTCGGGCTCGCCGTCGAGCCGGCGGCAGCGGATCCTCCCAGCCTGCGGCTGGTGGCGGATCGCCTCCTGCTCGCTCCGGCGGAAGACGAGGCGGCCGCAGCCATCCTCGGCCCGCTGGGAGGCCAGCCCACGCTCGCCTTCCTGGCGACCGCTCTCACGCCGCTCGAGGGGATGACGACAGCCGCCGCGAGCGTGCCCTACTCCACCGTGCTGGGCATCGCCACAACCCGGCTCCCAGTCGGCGATCTGGTGGACGATGCCGGAGCGGTGCTCGCTCCACCCGGCGATGGCGGAATTCTGATCAATCGCTGGCTGGCAGACGACCTCGCCTCCCAGGGCCGGCCCGTCGCCGTCGGCGACAGGCTTCGCCTGACGTTCTTCGAACCGGAGACGACCGGCGGCCAGGTCCGCGAGGCGACAGCGGATCTCGAAATCACCGGGATCGCGGCGATGCGGTCTGCGGCCGTGGCCCGCAGCCTGGTGCCCGAGGTCGAAGGCATCACCGACGAAGCCTCGATCGCCGACTGGGATCCCCCCTTCCCCTTCGAGGCCGCGCGGGTGCGATCCACGCCACCGCACGACGAAGACGATCGGTATTGGAAGGAGTATCGGGCCACTCCCAAGGCGTTCGTCTCGCTGGCGACGGCCCGGCGCCTCGCCGGCAGCCGGTTCGGCGCCACGACCGCCTGGCTCATCCCGCGAGGTGAGGGCGTCGAGCCGGAGCCCCTCGCAGCCCGCCTCGCGGCCGCAATCCCGCCGGCTGCGGCCGGCCTGCGAACGCTGCCGCTGCGGGCCGATGCGCTGCGGGCCTCCCGCGGCTCGACCCCGTTCGGCTCGCTGTTCCTCGCCCTTTCGAGCTTCGTGCTCGGCTCGGGCCTGCTGCTCGAGAGCCTGCTTGTCTCTCTGCTGGTCGCGGCCCGGCGGAAAGATCTCGGGATCCTTGCGGCCGTCGGCTTTGCCCCGGGGCTGCTCGCCCGGCTCCTGCTTGCCATCGGCGGCCTGGCAGCCGCTGCGGGAGTGGCGATCGGAACGCTCCTCGGACCGCTCTGGGCCCGGGTGCTCCTCGGCTGGCTCGGCACGGCCTGGACTTCGACCGTGGAGGCGGGAGCCGGCGCCGCCTTCGCCGCAGGTACAGGCACTTCCCCGGGCGACCGGCTCGAGTCGCTCGGTACGTTCGTCGTGGCGGCCATCGCGGCCCTCGGCATCTCGCTGGCCGCGCTTGCCTGGTCGGCCTGGCGAGCCGCGGCGATTCCCCCGCTCCGGCTGCTGCGGGGCGGAGGGCTTGAACCGGTCGCCGGCCGTCGCCCCCGCCGGCTCGCCCGGGCCGTGGCCGCAGGCGGCCTGGCGATGGCCGTCGCGGCGGCCGCAGCCGGCCGAGCCGCAACGGCGGCCTCTGCGATCGGACTCTTTTTTTCCGCCGGCTTCGGTGGACTGATCGGCATGCTGGCCCTGGCCTGGATCTGGCTCGCGGCCGCTCCGCCGCGGACGAGCCTGCGATCCCTCGGCCAACTGGCCCGCCGCAACCTCGCCTTCGCCCCGGCGCGGGCCTTCTCCATCGCGGCGATCGTGGCGACGGCCGCCTTCCTGATCGTCGCCGTCTCGTCGTTTGCCCAGCGGCCACCGTCCGATGCGGCGAGTCGTTCGTCGCCCACAGGTGGCTGGAGCGCGATCGTCAGCTTCGGCACGGCCACGAGCGTCGATCCGACCGACCATCGCGTCCGCGGCGGGCTCGGCCTCACTGCCACCGAGGAGCAGACTCTCGCCGGCTGCGAGATCTCGCGGCTGCGGACGAGCTCGGGCGATGATGCCGCCTGCACGAATCTCTACGCGGCCTTGCAGCCTTCGGTCATCGGCGTCCGTGACGACTTCATCGAGCGGGGTGGATTCTCGTTTGTCGCCCACGCCCCATTGCCGGCCGGCTCGGCCAGCCCGTGGCAGCTCCTGCGGCAGCCGCAGTCCGACGCCGCCATCCCGGTGATCCTCGACCAGGCGACCGCCCAATGGGCCCTCAAGCTCGGCGGCGTCGGCAGCCGCTTCCCGCTGCCCGGCGATGATGGCCGGACGGTCGAGTGCGTCATCGTGGGGCTGCTCGAACCGGGCATCCTCCAGGGGCGGGTGATCGTGGCCGAGCGGAGCTTCGAGCAGCTGTTTCCCGACCGATCCGGCTACGGCATGGCCCTCGTCGACTCCTGGCGGCTGTCGCCCGAACAGCAGGCCGCACTTCCCCGAGCAGTCGCGGCTGCCTGGGCCGATGCGGGGGTGACGATCGAAGCCGCGGCCAAGCGGCTGGCGAGCCTGCAAGCGGTGCAGAACACGTTTCTGGCAGGATTCCAGGTGCTGGGCACGCTCGGCCTCTTGCTCGGCACGGCCGGTGTGGCCGCCGTGCAGCTCCAGGGAGTTTGCGAACGGATCGGCCCGCTGGCGGTGCTGCGGGCGGTGGGCTTCACGCTCCGCCGGGTCCGCTGGATGCTGGTGCTCGAGACGCTTGTGACCGTGTTGGTCGGTCTTTCCGCCGGGATCGCCGCGGCGACTCTCGCGGTGGCGCCGGCCCTGACCAGCGGCGAGGCTCGGCTGCCACTCGCCTGGATCGGAATCACCTCAGCGGCCACGATGGGAACCGCCGCGTTGGCCGCCGGGCTCGCCGCCAGCCGGGGCACGATCCCCAGCCGGCCGCCGCACGACTGACCCGCTCCCCGCGGCCCGAAACCGCTCTCGCCAGCGGCCGTCGGCTCCGGCTACTGTGCCGGGTATGGAAATCGCCGTCATCATGCCTCGCTGGGTGGGCGACGCCATCATGGCCACACCCGCCCTTCGCAGCCTCCGGGCCCACTTCCCGGCCGCGCGGATCACGGGCGTGATGCGGCCGGTGATCGCCGACCTGCTGGCCGGCACGCCCTGGCTCGACGCGACGGTC
>JBJOHE010000014.1:0-7500 GCA_046047895.1 Planctomycetota bacterium
TCGGCCTCGACGTGCGACCCGGCACCGACCGGGCCGCCGCCCGCCGGGCCGAGGCTCGCTCAGGTGAACCGGGCCAACGCGTATGACTTGCGGCCCGATCGGAGCACGAGCGTCGCGGTGCCCGCCAGGTCGCGGGGCGTGAGCTTGTACGCGACGTCGGCGACCCGGCGGTTGTTCACGTAAGCCCCGCCCTGCTCGATCGTGCGGCGGGCGGCTCCCCGGCTCTGGGCCAGACCGGTCGCCTCGAAGGCTTCGACGAGTGGAAGTCCATCGGCGTCGAGCGCGGTCCGGGGAAACTCCCGTGAGGGCACGTCGGCGAAGATCTCGGCAAGCGCGGCATCATCGAGACTGGCGATCTCGGCGCCGAAGAAGATGTCGGTCGCCTGGCGGGCCGCTGCCAGGCCGGCGTCGCCGTGCACGAGCCGAGTGAGCTCCGCGGCGAGCCGCTTCTGGGTGTCGCGGGCCGCCGGGTTCGTGGCTCGGGATGCGGCGAGGCTGCCGATCTCGTCGAGCGGCAGTTCGGTCAGCCGTAGGAGACAGCGGCCGGCGTCTTCGTCGTCGAGGTTGATCCAGTATTGGTAGAAGCGGTAGGGGCTCGTCCGCCGGGGATCGAGCCAGACGGCCCCGGCCGCCGTCTTGCCCATCTTGGTGCCATCGGATTTCGTGAGCAGCGGGCAGGTGATGCCGTGGAGGTCGCGGGACCGGAGCCGGCGGCCGAGCTCAATGCCAGCCGTGATGTTGCCCCATTGGTCGCTGCCGCCGATCTGCACCCGGCAATCGAGCGCGTCGGAGAGATGCACGAAGTCCCAGGCCTGGAGGAGCATGTAGCTGAATTCGGTATACGAGAGGCCGCCGTCGCGATCGAGCCGGCTCTTGACCGAGTCCTTGCCGAGCATCTGCGAGAGCGGCACATGCTTGCCCACGTCGCGCAGGAAGGCGAGGTAGCCCACGCCCCGCATCCAGTCGGCGTTGTCGACCACGTGCACGCTTCCGGCCGGGCGACCGTCGGCCGCCGGCGCCGCCAGCACATCGCGGATCTGGCGGCCGACGGCCGCGATGTTGGCGGCCAGTTCCTCCGGCGACAGGAGGTTTCGTTCCTCACTGCGGCCGCTCGGATCGCCGATCATGCCGGTGGCGCCGCCGACCAGGGCCACGGGCTCGTGGCCGGCGGCGGCTACCCTTCGAAGGAGAACGAGCGCCACGAGATGGCCCACATGGAGGCTGTCGGCCGTGGGGTCGAAGCCGGCGTAGATCCGACGGCCGGGGGTGGCCAGCCACTCGCGGAGGGCCGCGGGGTCGGTCGACTGGTGGACGAGGCCGCGGGCCTCGAAGTCGCTCAGGAGATCGGTCTGCATGGGGGCCTCAAGGGCGCGAGCGCCGGAGAAGAAATCGGGACGGCCGCGGCCGTCCCGATTCACCGCCAGAGATCGTCGCCGGCAAAGGGATGGTTCGGGCCGGAGAGTTTGGGCTTGGGAAGCGCCTTGAGCGCCTGCTCGGCCAGCCGGAGGTCTTCCCGGCAGGTGATCTTGAGGTTGATCGGCGACCCGGGCACGATGGTGACCGCATGGCCGACGCGTTCGACGAGCGAGGCCTCGTCGGTGAAGCCGCCTTCCGCAGCCGAGGCGAAGGCCCGCTCCAGCAGGTCGCGGGCGAAGACCTGGGGCGTCTGGGCCTCCCAGAGGCCGGTGCGGTCGACCGTCTCGCGGATCAGGTGATCGGGACCGACCCGCTTGAGGGTGGCGACGACGGGCGTGGCCAGGATTGCCGCCCCGGTCTTGGCCCCGGCGGCGAAAACACGGTCGATCCATTCGGAGGCCAGGCAGGGCCGGGCCGCGTCGTGGATCGCCACAAGATCGATGTCGTCAGAGAGCTTGGCCAGGCCGTTGCGGACCGAGTCGGCCCGCTCGGCTCCACCTTCCGCCAAGGTGATTCCCATGAAGGCGAGGTTCGCCCCGAACTTTTCCAGAAACGCCTCCCGGTCTTCGGGGGCCACCACCACGACCACCTGCTTCACGTCGTCGCGATCGGTGAACTTCTCGGCCGAGTGGATCCAGACCGGACGCCCGGCGAGCGGAGCGAAGGGCTTCTTATAGTTGGCGTCGTGGAAGCGGCTGCTTTTGCCGGCTGCGACCAGGATCACTCCGACTCGGGCCATGGCGTCAGCGTCCAGCCTCAACGAACTCGGCCGCGCGGCTGGCGATCGCATGGTCCATGAGCGTTCGCAGGCCGGACTTCACGAGCGGCCGGTCGTGAATCCAGGCGGCGAAGGCCTCGCCATGGGCGGCATAAAGGTCGTGGAGCCAGCGGGGGGCGTCGGTTTGGAGCCAGGAACGGAACAGCAGCCAGCGGGGGTCGCTCGCGCCGTAAACCTCGCGGGCAACCCAGCACATCATTCCGCCGCCCATCCCACCCATTCCGCCCATGCCTCCGCCCATGCCGCCCAGTCCTCCCATGCCTCCACCCATCATTCCGCCGCCCATCCCACCCATTCCGCCGCCCATGCCTCCACCCATACCACCCATGCCGCCTCCCATTCCGCCCATTCCGCCGCCCATCCCACCCATGCCACCGCCCATGCCGCCGGTGCCACCCGCACCGCCGCTGGCAAACTCAAACTGGGTGACCTGGCCGACGCCGGAGAACAGAGGAGTGGAGCTGATCCGCACATAACGCCGGTCGGCCGACACCACGGCCACTGCCATCAGGTTGGTGCCTTCCGGGAGGGTGGAAATCACCGGCTGGTAGCCCACGGCCCCCCGACTAAAAAAAGGCGGCGTTCCCGTCCCGGCCTGCGGCGGCCGGGGGGCTCCGCTGCGGCTGGCCGAGAGCGACTCGACCGCCGCCGGGTCGGTGATCGCAGCCAGCTGCTGGGCGAGAATCGCCCGACCGATCGTTCGTTGGGCCGCCACATCCTCGGCGACGCCGGCGTCGGGGAGCGGTTCGCGTCGTCGGCCATCGGGAAGCGTGACCGTCAGCAGATGCTCGTCGGCGCCGAGTCGAATCTGGCGTTCGAGCGTCTGTTCGCGATCGGTGCCCTTGTGGATCGTCATCCGGGCCGTCACGGTATCGGCGGCGACCTTGCCCCATGAACGGCGGACAAGGATCTGGTATTCGCCGGAAAATGCTGCCGGTGCCACGTAGCGTTCGCGGTGGGTCACACCGTCACCACCAGCCGCCCCGTCGGCGAGGAGGCTGCCGCCCGACGACGACCGCGGCGATGCGAGGCCGCAGATGGTGCCCGACGGCTCGCGGACGGCCACGTCGATGTCGGCGTCACCCGTCCAGGAGAGTTCGATGTCGATGTCCCGCACCAGCGCGGCGTCGACATCAGCCTGAAAGGCGTCGGCCTCTTGTGTCCGGCCAGCCTGACGGAGCCGTTCGATCGTGGCCTTCGCCAGGCGGCCCGCCCGCGTGGCGACCTCCTGTTGGGAGGCCGGCCACTCGTGGATCAGCACTCCTGGGCAGGCCCAGCGAAGCGAGTCGATGTCGTCGCCCCGGGCTGCCACCGTCATCGCGAGGGCGAAGGCCTCCCGATTCGCCGGATCGCCGCGGACGACGCGACGGCAGGTACGGATCGCCTGTGAGTCGAATCCGAATCGGGCCAGGTATTCGGCCAGTTGAAGCAACTCGGTCGAACTGCTGGCAAAGTCGGCGGCTGAGAGAAGGGTTCGCTCAACCTCGGCCCGCGGCCGGCCTGCGGCTTCCATGGCGATCGCGAGCGATTCATACATCCACGGCTCGCCGTGGCCGGTGGCGATCGCGGCCGCCAAGAGATCGGCGGCTCTGGCGAAATCCTCCGCCGCCCCAAGGGCCGCGGCGGACGCCCGTAGTTGAGCCATGCGTGCGGTCCGCTCGGCGGAGTCAGCCTCCGAAGGCGACGACAGGTAGGTGGCCACTGCCTGCTGGAGATCTGCAGCAATCAGCAGATCGGCAGGCAGGCCGGCGGCAGTCGCCGGAGCCACCTGCGGGGTGAGGTCGACCGTGGCCGATGCCGGAACCACTCCCGAGGCCTTCGTGACCGCGGCGGCGACGGCTCGTGCAGCCGACACCTGGAGAAGGCCTGCAGATTGAAGCGGTCGCCGGGTCGCAATCGCGCGATCCATCGCCAGCCTCACGAGCAGTCGGGCGGCCGGCTTGTCACTGAGCCAGGCAGCGAACGATTCACCACGGGTGGCGTAGAGGTCGCGGAGCCAGGCTGGAGCTTCGGCGGTGATCCAGGCTCGGAACATGAGCCAGCGGGGGTCGTGCACGCCGTACACCTCTCGGGCCACCCAGCAGAAACCACCCATGCCCATGCCGCCCATGCCACCCATGCCACCGCCCATGCCGCCCATGCCCATGCCGCCCATGCCCATGCCCATGCCGCTGTTCATGCCCATCGAGCCGCCCATGCCGCCGCCGCTCATGAAGGGATTGACGCCGCCGGTGGCGTTGACGGGGAGCACGAGATCGGCCACCGGATAGACCTTGACCACCATTTCCTCCTGGGCCTTTTCCTTGGTGGTGATCAGGAGCACTTCGTCCTTGACCAGGTAGGCCAGGTCGAGGGGATCGAGCATCCGACGAAGCGCCGCTCGGAGGCTCGAGCCCGAGGCCTTTTGAGTGACGGGAATGTCGGGGTCGAGGCCGAGATCTTCGAGTGCGCGGATGTCGATCTCGACCGGGATGTTGAATTCATCCTCGATCGCGGTCTCCACGTCGCGAAGCGGCGATTCCTCGAATTCCCAGCGGCTCACCGGCTTCTCGAGGGTCTCATAGATCTCCTTCTCCGCGCTGCCAGGATTGGCCAGGTCGACCGACTTGTATTTCTCCCGCAGCGATGTGATTTCGGCCCACCGTTCGGGGCTCGGATAGCGGATCGGGGGATCGTCGACGAAGGGGATGCCGGCCCGATCCACCAGGTGGAGCGCATCCATGAACCCCCGCTGCTGATCCCGACGGATCCGGTAGTTCTGGGTGTCGTAATGAAGAATCCGGGCCACGATCGGAGCGGTTCGTCCGATTTCGCGGGCCGGCATCGGAATCGGATGGTTGGCGTAGAGCGGCGGCGCCTCCATCGCAATCTCCTCGGCCGGGCCCCGTTCGGCCTCGATGAACTTGGTCGTTGGCGGGGCATCGCCGATGATCACCTCCCGGCCATCGGGGCCGTCGAACAGGTCGGGGTATTCCTCGGCCTGGGCATAGCCCACGCGGATGCCCTCCTCGACGAGGGCGGCGTAGCGTTCGGTCAGCTGCTTGATCTTCTCCTCCCGCCGCTGGAGTTCGGTCGTCAGCCGCATCCGCTCGCGGCTGATCGCCGCACGGCGCTCGGCCGCCAGGTCGCATTCGAGCTTTTCGCGGGAGCGGATGATCGACTCGCGAATCCGCATTTCCAGCTGGGCAAGGAGCCGGGCCCGGCTGCCGGCGTCGAGGTCGCTCGAGGTGTCCACGATCTGCTGCAGCTGCTTGAGCTGGTCGCGGGCGAGATCGGGATCGGTGGTGAGAAGCTCCCGGGCTTCACGGATCCGAACGGCCACATCGCGTTCAAGCGCCTGAGCCCGCACCCGCCGCATGGCATCGAGTTCCTCGAGCTCATCTCCGCCGAGGCCAAGCCCGGCCGCAGGGGCGGGCGGGGGCTGGGTGCCGGGCAGGGGAAGTTCTTCGGTGTCGTCGCCAAACTGCCGCAGCGCGGCCTCACGAATCACGGCCGCCTCCTGGTTGTCGGGATCGCGTCGGAGCGAAGCCGCCGCGAGCCGCAGGGCCGAGCCGTGGGCGCCGGTCGCTTCGGCCTGCGCCGAAAGCGCGGCCAGCGCGGCCGCCTCTCCCCGGATCACGCTGCGGGCCACCATCAGGCCTTCCTGGCCCACGGTCGGCAGGAACAGCCCGTCGGTGGCGAACGCGTTGCGGGCCAGTTCCGTGAGATACATGTTGGCGGGGTCGGGGCTCGTCGCAGGGAGAGGGCACGTGATCGAGCGGGTGGTCTCGCCGTCATCCAGTTCGACCGTGAGGCTGCCGGCGGGAAAATCACCCACGAACAGGGCCACGGACTCCCGGTCGGACCGCAGCGGGGGGAGTTCCGACGGCAGCATGCGGACCGCCTCCTGGGCCACCGGGTCGGAGAACGACACCCGCAGCGGCCAGATCACCGGCTGGATTGCGAACTGTCCAATCCGCTGAGCGGCCTCGCCGACGTCGTCTTCAGCCGAGGGAATCACCACCATGCCGCCGGTGTGATTGGCGAGGGCCCCGAGGCACTGCCAGTTGACGGTCCCGCCGAGCCCGAGGCTTGAGATCACGATCCGGCCTGCCTTGGCCCGGGCCACGAGCCGTGCGAATTCAATCGGCTCCACGCCGCTCAGGGCCGGGCCGTCACCCACATAGAGGATCGCTTTTCGGGGGGAGCCTTCAAGCCGGTCGACTGCCTCGTCGAGGGCGGCCGTCAGTTCGGTTGAGCCGAGCGGAACCCGGGCTGCGAGCCGTTCGAGAGCGGCTTGAATCGCAGGATCGGTCGCAGCGACAAACCCATCGGTGAGCGGTGAGCTTGCCACATCGACGGCGGTTAGGGCGAAGCGATCAATTGGGCGGGCCGACTCCATCAGCCGGCGAATGGCCTGGATGGTCTGCTCGCGATAGAGGCCGGTTTGGCTCGCGGAGGTGTCGATCAGCACGACGCAGTGAACGGGCGACGGGGCAGCGTCGGCCGTCGCCGTGGGGCGGATGCCGAGCGACGTGACCGCCGGAGCGTCGGAGCCCGCGGGAGCGGCTTCGGAGAAGGTGACCTGTACCGAGGCGGGGGTGGCGGCCAGGCAGGCAGTGCCGGCGGCCACGCATCCGCACAGGGCTGCCAGCAGGGGCAGGCGGGCTGCTTGCATCGGAAACTCTCCGGGAAAGGCGAGGGGACAACTCCGTCAACTGGCAAGCATATTTGGCCGGCCCCCAGCCGCCAACGTCGTTCTCGCCGGGTTTTCAGCGTTTTTTGCATTCATCCACAGGCCCGGTGGCGGTCGCGATGCAGCGGCTTGACCTTCCGCGCCGACCAGCGGACACCCGATGTGGATCGGCTGGGCTGCTTTCGGAATAATCCCTCGAGGCTGCGAACTTTCAGGCCGGAGAGACGCATGGGATTGTCTGTCAGGGGTCGAATCCGAGCCGTGGGCGAGTTGTCGCTCCGGCGGTCAGGGCTCACCGGCTGGGGCCTGGCCATCCTGTCGCTTGCCTCTGGCATCGGAGGCGGTGTGCTCCCGGCAGCCGCAGCCAACGCCGCCGGGCCGACGGCCGTTCGGGCCTTCACTCCGGAGGAGCAGGCGAACATCGCCGTCTACGACTCCGTCAATCGAAGCGTCGTCAACATCAACACCAAGGCCACCGTCGCCGCCGGGTTCTTCATGATGGAGGTTCCATCGGAGGGGGCCGGATCGGGGATCGTGCTCGATCGCGACGGCCATCTGCTGACGAACTACCACGTGATCGAGGGGGCACGCGAGATCCAGGTGCTCCTCCACGACGGCTCAGCCCACGAGG
>JBJOHE010000014.1:12500-19528 GCA_046047895.1 Planctomycetota bacterium
GGTGGCCACGAACGAGCCGCGATTGGGCGGCGCCAGCATCACGAATCGGCCCAGCTTGGCCGGCCTCGTCTCGCCCAGGGCGGCCCGGCCGATGATGCAGCCCATGCTGTGGCCCACCAGGTGGATCCGGCCCACCCGAGGGTCGGCGTCGAGGGCGGTCAGTTCCCGTGCCAGCCGCTCCGCGTGCACAAGCAGCGAGCATTGCATGTTCCAGTAGCCCCAGGCGTCGGTCTGGTAGCCGTAGCGGCGAAGCCGACGGGCCAGCACGGACAGCATGAACTTGTTGGCCAGAAACCCGTGCACCAAGACGGCGCATTCCCGGGCATGGACCGCGTCGGTTCCGGGTTCGAACCGAACGACCGTCATCGAGGCAGACTCCGTCGCGGCCCTGAGGCGAGCATCAGGCCGGTCGGCCCGCCGGGACGGGCCCGCTGGCGGCCCCCGGCCGCCCTGCTGCGGCAGGGCGTTGCGGGGCGGGGCAGCAGTCGAGCGGGCAGACATCGTGGCTGGCAGGGAGTTGGCCGAGGGCCGGACGTTCCGGGAGATTCCAGGCCCGTTCTGCGATCAGGTCGCGAATCATCCCTACGAACGCCGGAGCCGTGCCCACAGTCGCGGCCCGGGCCATCGCGATTCCCTCGGCCCGGCAGAGATCGGCGGCCTCCGTGTCGAGATCGTAGAGCACCTCCATGTGATCGGAGATGAAGCCGATCGGAGCGATCACGATGCTGCGGCAGCCCGCCGCCTGCCGGGCACGAATCTCGTCGCAGATGTCGGGTTCGAGCCAGGGCTGCGAGGGCGGGCCGCTGCGGCTCTGGAAGACCAGCTTCCAGTTCGTCACGCCCGCCGCCTCCGCGACCAGCCGGCAGGATTCCTCGAGCTGCAGCACATACTTCGAGGTCTCGGCCATCGAGAGCGGAATACTGTGGGCGGTGAACAACACTGCCGCCTTGTCCCGGGTCGCCGACGGCAATGAGGCGATCGCCCGCTGAAGGTTCTCCGCCATCGGCCCGACGAAGCCCGGATGGTTGAAGAAGACCCGGATCTTGTCGACCGTGGGGCTGCGAGAGCCGAGGGGCTCGGCTGCGGCGGCGATGTTCTCGCGATACTGTCGACAGCCGGAGTAGCAGCTAAACCCGCTCGTCACGAAGGCGATCGCCCGACGCACCCCGGCGTCGGCCATCTCTCGTAGCGTGTCACTCAGCAGTGGGTGCCAGTTTCGGTTTCCCCAGTAGATCGGAAGCCGCGGCCCACGGCGATCCAGTTCGGCTCGCAGGGCCGTGATCAGGGCGAGGTTTTGCTCGTTGATCGGGCTCGCGCCGCCGAAGTGCTGGTAGTGCTCCGCGACCTCGAGCATCCGCTCCCGCGGAACGTTTCGTCCGCGAAGCACGTTCTCGAGGAACGGGAGCACATCAGCAGGGCCATCCGGACCCCCGAACGACACGAACAGCACCGCGTCGTAGGCAGAACTTGGCTGCTCCAGGGCGGCTGCAGTGGCAGAGGCGGGGAAGAAGGCTGGGTAGGGCATGTCACACACGGCCTTCCGGCAGCCGCCTCCGGGCGGCCGCCGGATCATTGCAAAAAGACTGACCCCACGGGGATTCGAACCCCGGTTACCGCCGTGAAAGGGCGGTGTCCTAGGCCTCTAGACGATGGGGCCATCGGCCGCGTTGCGACCACTGGCATCTGCAACATGATAGCTTCGACGCCGACGATCGCGTAGCCCTGGTGCAATCGCATCCTGCACCGGGCCGAACATCCGGCCGCCGAGAAGGCTTACTGGCGATCTTCGGGCAAGGATGACTCGGCCGCCGGTAGGTCGGCTGCGGAGGAGACGGCTGGCACGTCGACCGGTTCGCCCCGAACGATCGCCTCAAAGACTTCGCGGCGATGGACAGGCACCTCCTTGGGGGCTTCGACGCCAAGCCGGACCTTGTCGCCACGAATCTCCACCACAACGATCGTGATGTCGTTGTTGATAACGATGCTCTCGTCTTTCTTCCGCGACAGTACGAGCATGGGCCAATCCTTGGCTGATCGTGAGCCTGGGAGCCAGAAAGCCTTTCGGGGGAGTTCGTCGGCGACTGCACTCGGGCAAGACTGCCGAAATCCCCTGAACTGTAAGGGTTTCCAGCCTTGCGTCAAGCAAATCCCGGGCCCTTTTGGGGAAATCCAGCCCCCCTCGGTCGTTCGCACCTCGTTTCAGGCCAGTTTCGGCCGGGATTCTCGTCCCGCCCGAGCGGGCTTTCCGAGGGGTTTTTCCTGATCAGCTGGCCGGACAGTGTGGCTCGATTGAGGTTTGGCGGGCCGCCGCGTTGCGGAGGGTTGTTGGCCCGGTCGGCGTTCCTATACTCTGCGGACGCGGGTCGGTGACCTGCCGACGTCCGCATTGTTCCGCCGTGCCCGCCGGTGCTCGTATCGCCATGAAGGAGTGGTTTCGCAATCTGTTTACGGCCGTCAAGACGGTCCTCGACGGAATGCTGGTGACGCTCCGGGTCTTCGGCAGCACCTACGATCAAAACCGGCGGACGTTTACGGAGCACTTCGAGTATCCGGAACTGCCAGCTCCCGTCGCGGCCCGGTATCGCGGCTTTCACCGCTACGACCTGACGACCTGCATCGCCTGCGATCAGTGTTCCAAGGCCTGCCCGGTGGATTGCATCTACATCGGCAAGGAGCGGGTGGAGAACGGGAAGGGCTTTCGGGTCAGCGGCTTCACGATCGACTACTCGAAGTGCATGTTCTGCGCCCTCTGTGTCGAGCCCTGTCCGGTCGACTGCATCTTCATGGGCTCCACGCTCGACCTCTCCTGCTACAGCCGTGACGGCACGATCGTCGATTTCGCGCGGCTGCCGGTGGAGGTGGCCTGGGGCCGCTCGACGCTGAATCCCACCGCGGTCGCCGCCTCGAAGGTGGTGGTCGAACCGGTGCACGGCGGCCCCAATCAGTAGCCCCCTGGTCCGACCAGCAGCATGAATCCAGCCGTGTCCACAGGGTATGCCGATCCCGCCGTCATCGCGGGCTTCGTCGCACTGTTCGTCGCCATCGGCGGCTTGTTCCTGGCCGTCAATCTGCTCGTGGGATGGCTCGTGCGGCCCAGGGAGCCAAACACGGAGAAACTCGAGGTCTACGAGTGCGGCGAGCCGACGATCGGCTCGAGCTTTGTGCAGTTCGACCTCCGGTTCTACGTCGTCGCCCTGCTGTTCATCATCTTCGACGTGGAGGTGGCCCTGTTCTTCCCCTGGGCGACCGTGTTCGGGAAGGCGACCGAACTCACCGATCCGGCGCTCGCAACGGCCACGGTCGACGGAAGCCTCTCGCCTGCCGCGGTCGGCTTGATCCGCGAACTTGGGGTCGCCGATCCGCTGCCGCCGCAGCGGGACGTGCTGCGGGAGTCGATGACCGACCCGATCGCCTGGGCGCGAGACCGCGCCGCGTTGGCCGGCCGGAGCGAACCGACCGAGGCCCAGGCGTTCACCGAGGCGGCGGTGGCCACGACCGGGGCGAGACTGGCCAAGACGGCGCTCGTCGACATGGCCTTCTTTTACGCCGTGCTGCTGGTCGGCTTCGCCTATGTCTGGTACCGCGGTGACCTCGATTGGGTGCGGGCCGTCTCGGCCGAGCGAGCGACGCCTCCGCCGTCACGGGTCGCCTAGCAGCTCCGTTCCTCCCGCCGGTGTAGCCATGCGTGGTCCAACGTTTCTCGAACAACTCGATGATGCCGTGCCCGGAGCCGTGGTGGGCCGCAACCTCGAGGCCCTCGACCCCTGGATCGAGATCGCCCCGGAGCGGATTGCCGATGCCTGCCGCTGGCTGGCGAGGTCGAGCCCGGTGCGGTTCGACTCGCTCCAGTGCATCACGGCCATCGACTGGTTCGAGCCTGATCCGAAGAAGGCCGCGAAGGTTTCCTGGCAGCCCCGGACGGAACTGGTCTACCACCTCTGGAGCACCGCCCAGCGGGCCAGTCTCGTGCTGAAGTGTTCGCTGCCTCGGTGGAAGGCCGACGTTCCCGGTGACCTGCCCGAGCTTCCCAGCGTCACGAGCGTCTGGCGGGGTGCCGACTGGCACGAGCGGGAGGTCTACGACCTCTCCGGCGTGTGGTTCACGGGCCATCCTGATCTGCGGCGGATTCTCTGCCCGGAAGACTGGGAAGGGCACCCGCTTCGGAAGGATTACGAACAGCCGCTCGAATACCACGGAATCCGCGGGAGGTGACCCCTTGGCCAGCGCGACGGACGATCCCCGGATCATCGAATTCGATGTGCGGACCGACGAGATGCTCGTCAACATGGGGCCGCAGCATCCGAGCACCCATGGCGTGCTCCGGCTGGTGCTGCGAACCGATGGCGAGATCGTGTCGGAGGTCGAGCCCCACATCGGCTACCTCCATCGGTGCGCCGAAAAGATCGGCGAAAACCTCACCCACCGGCAGTGGATTCCCTACACCGACCGGATGGACTATCTGGCGGCGATGAACATGAATCTCGGCTGGGCCCTCGCCGTCGAGAAGCTGATGAAGTACGAGGTCAGCGAGAAGGCCCGGCACCTGCGGGTGTTGATCACGGAACTCAACCGGATCGCGAGCCATCTGGTGGGGATGGGGGCCTATGGGCTCGATCTCGGCACCTTCAGCCCCTTTCTCTACGCCTTCCGGGAGCGTGAAAAAATCCTCGACCTCTTCGAGGAGGCCTGCGGCGCCCGGCTCACCTACAGCTACATCACGGTCGGCGGCCTGACGGCCGATCTGCCCCCCGGCTGGCTCGAGCGGTGCGAGGCCTTTCTCGACCAGTTCGAGCCGATCATCCGGGAATACCACGCCCTGCTCACCACCAACGCCATCTTCGTGAAGCGGACGGCCGGCATCGGCGTGCTCTCCCGCGACATGGCGATCGAGTATGGCTGCACGGGGCCCGTGCTCCGGGGCAGCGGCGTCGACCAGGATTTTCGGCGGGACGGCGAGGCCATCTACACGGCGATGTACGACGGCTATGCGTTCGAGGTCGCCGTCATGAAGGACGGCCACTACCCCCGCGACCATGAATACCCGGCCGTGCCGGCCGACGCCGTGCTTGGCGACTGCTGGCATCGCTTCTTCGTGCGAATGCTCGAGGTGGTGCAGTCGATGGATCTCGTGCGGCAGGCAATCGACCGCTATTCGGCCTGCAAGGGTCCGCTCGGCGAACCGCTCAAGCTCACCGAAAAGATGCCCGCGGGCGATGCCTACCTCGAGACAGAATGCCCCAAGGGGCAGATGGGCTTCTACCTCGTGAGCGACGGCTCGGCGATCCCGTGGCGGGTGCGGGCCCGGTCCAGTTCGTTTTCCAACCTTGCAGTCGCTCCCGAACTCTGCCGTGGCTGCCTGATCGCCGACGTTCCCGCGATCGTGGGATCGCTCGACATCGTGATGGGCGAAATCGACCGGTAGGGCCGCCGTTCCAGCGCCAAAATGCCGGCCACTTGTGAAAACAGGGGCGAGAGGGCAAACTTCGTGCGATTTTTCACAAAGTCTTCTCTGGCTCGCGAAATCCGCGGGTCATGTGGAAGGCTTGGCTCCGGTGTTGGGTGATGGTCGAGTTTCTCACGCACACGATCGGGCTGTCTGAGGCGTTGGCCTGGACGATCGCCGCCGTGGTGGCGGCCGTGCTTGTGCTCAATGTGATCGCCGGCGGGGCGCTCGTGTTCATCTGGGCCGAACGGAAGGTGGCGGCTCGGATTCAAGACCGGCTCGGTCCCACCCGCACGGGTGGCCGGTTCGGCTGGCTCCAGTCGCTGGCCGACGGCATCAAGCTTCTGGCCAAGGAAGACCTGATGCCCGACGGGGCGGACGGGCTGCTCTTCAAGATCGCGCCGTATGTGAGCTTCTGCGCCTCCTTCTGTGCCTTCATCGCCCTGCCCTTTGCCTTCGACATGGTGGGCCTGCGACTCAACGTGGCGGTGTTTTTCGTGGTGGCCGTGCTGGGGCTCGAGGTGTTCGGAGTGATCATCGCCGGCTATGCCTCGGCCTCGAAGTGGTCGCTGTTCGGGGCGATGCGTGAGGCGGCTCAGGTCGTCAGCTACGAGGTGCCGCTCGGAATGTGCGTGGTGGTGCCCGTGATGCTGGCGGGCAGCATGGACATGGTCACGATCGCCGAGAAGCAGGCCGGCTGGTTCTGGAACTGGTATCTCTTTCACGACCCGTTCACGTTCGTGGTGTTCTGGGTCTACGTCACCTGCGCCGTGGCGAGCGTCAACCGTGCGCCCTTCGATCTGGCTGAAGCCGAAAGCGAACTCGTCGCCGGGTTCCACACCGAGTATTCCGGGCTCCGCTGGAGCTTTTTCTTCATGGCGGAGTACGGCTCGATGTTCCTCGTCAGCGGCATGGCGGCGGTGCTGTTTCTCGGCGGCTGGAACGGTCCGATTCCGGTGGCATCGCTGCTGGGGTTCTCCTCTGGCACGGGCGATACGGCCCACTACCTCGTGCGGCTTGTGGGGCTGGCGAACCTCTTGGGCAAGGCCACCCTGGGCGTTCTCTTCATGATGTGGATCCGCTGGACGCTGCCTCGGCTGCGGATCGATCAGGTGATGACGACCTGCCTCAAATACTGCACGCCGATCGCCGCATTCATGTTTGCCGGGGCGATGCTCTGGCAGGTCTTCCTGCCCGGCGGAATCATGCCGGGGGTGGGGCGTCCCGGCGGTGAAATCCGTGAAGGCTGGCTCGAAGGGCCTGGCGGCCGCAAGTCTGCCACGGCTCCGGTCAGTTCAGAGGTGGCGGAGGTGCGGCCGTGATGCCCCATTCGACCTTCCTGCTTCCGGTGGCCGTCATCAATTGGCATTCCGTGATGTTTCTGCTGTTCGCAGCCGTAGCCTGTATCGCGGCGGTGGCCGTGGTCGCGGCCGACAACGTCGTTCGCATGGCCCTGTATCTGGTCGTCTCGCTGGCGGCGACGGCCGGTCTGTTCTTCCTGGCAGGCGCCGAGTTTGTCGGGGCGATGCAGTTGATGATCTATGTCGGTGGCACGCTCGTGCTGCTGGTGTTCGGCGTGATGCTG
>JBJOHE010000015.1:0-3956 GCA_046047895.1 Planctomycetota bacterium
CGATCGTGACGCCGCTGACGCCGTCCATCGAAATCATCGTCATCCCGGCGTACCCGCCGACGCCCGGCACGAGAGAGGCCGTGTCGGTGGGCTCGGTGATGTAGCTCACCGAGAGTTTGGGGCGGAAGTTGACGGTCGCGTCGGCAATGCCGTAGTTCCACCAGGCATCGGTGGTGTGGGCCTGAACGACGAGGCCATTATTTGCGAGCGAACCGTTTGCCCAGCCCTGCACGAGCGGGGCGACGAAGGCCGAGACGACGCTGCCCTGCTGCGGGCCTTTGTAGCCGCCTGTGGGAAGCGTGGCGTTGCCGTTGGCGTAGGTCGGGCCGTTGGTCGTCAAGGCTCCGTTCGTCGTGCCGAGGTCGGCCAGGGTGGTGGCCGTGGTGAACGGCACGGTCATGCCTGCAACGACAAACCGCCCGCCCGACTGATTGTTGGAGGCGGTGCCGGTGGTAAGGGTGAGGTCGGCATCGAGAATCGTGGCCCCAGCGGGGATCAAGCCGGCGGCAGACCCGAAGATCTGGTCAAACTGGATGAAGAACTGCTTCTCGTCGTTGTTGCCGTTGTTCACCCCGTCGATGTACTGGCCAATCGTGTTAAACGACGCGGAGTTGTAGTTCATGCTTGCGTCGATCGCACCGAAATACTCGGTCACATCGCCGGTGAGCGGCGCACCCTGCTGGAATTCGACGGTGGTCACCTGGGCGGAGAGCGGGGCGGCCACGAAGCTGCCGAGCAGCCCGATCAGTCCTGCTGCAACCAGGCGATTCGCGGGGGCGAACAAAGCTAGAATCCGGGCCGGGAACGCGACGCTCGCGAGCATGGTTTCCTCTGCACGTGGTGGGGAAGGCCCGGCCTGGGGTGCCGGGAACCAGCGGTAGGTGCCGCCAAAAAGAAGGCGGCAACTCTCTCGGGAGTGCCGGCAGCGAGGCCGCTGAGGACACTTCCGAAACAGTGCTGAAAAACTACGGCCGGCCGATGAGCGTTTGATGAGCCGCTCGTGAGAAGTCTGTGAGCGAGTCGGCGGGGCGGCATCGACCACGCTTGAGGCAGATCCGCTCCGTCGCCTGCTCCACTCGCCCGTCTACAGCTGCGTCGCGCCGGGGCGACCGGATTCGACGGCAAAGCGGGCGGCGATCGAGACCGGGCTGTCGCCGCGGGCGATGTCATCCACCGTGAAGTACGTGGTCTCCAGCCGGGCGGGCTCGACGGTGCACGAGGCGTAGCCGTTGCCGCCGCCGTGCCAGACGAGACTCGGGTTTTCGGCCGCGAGCGTCGCGAGTTCGCCCGGGTCGGTCAGACCGTTCGGCGGGCTCGAGATGCCCGTGCCGACGAATTCCGTCGCCAGCACGGGGAGGCTCGGGTCGCGATCGTCGGCCCGGAGGTCGTTCACCCAGTTGGAATGGATGTCGCCCGTGAGAATCACCGGGTTGGGCACGCGGCGATCGTGCATGAATTCCAGCAGCCGGCGCCGCTCGGCGAGGTAGCCCGGCCACTGGTCCATCGCATAGCGGCGGTCGTCGCCGGCGGTGCGATCGACCATCCCGAGCATCACCTGCTGGGCGAGCACGTTCCAGCGGCCCGCCGACTCGATCAGCCGGCCGGCCAGCCAGCCGGCCTGCTCCCGGCCAAGCATCGTGGCCTCGGCGGCGAGGCACTCGTCGGTGATCGCGTTCCAGTGGCCACCGTGGGGCTGGTCGCTGCGGTGCTGCCGCGTGTCAAGCACGAAAAACGAGGCCAGATCGCCGAAGGCGGCGTCGCGGTGGAGCCGCATGTCGGCCCCCCGCGGCAGGCAGGCATGCCGCAGGGGCATCATCTCGTAGTAGGCCTGGTAGGCGTTGGCCCGACGATCGAGAAACGCGGCGGGATCGACATCGGTCTCCTCGGAGATCGCGTCGCAATAGTTGTTGTCGACCTCGTGGTCGTCCCAGGTGACCATCCAGGGGCAGGCGGCGTGGGCGGCCTGGAGCAGCGGGTCGCTGCGGTAGAGCGAATGCCGGATCCGGTAGTCGGCCAGCGAGTGGATTTCGGGCATACCATGGGGCCGCACGGCTCCCTTGGCCTTCGATTTCATCTCGTAGATGTAGTCGCCGAGGTGGAAGACGAGGTCGTGGTCTGCCTCGGCCATGTGGCGGTAGGCGGCGTAGTGGCCGGTCTCGTAGTTCTGGCAGGATGCGAAGGCGAATCGGGCCCGGGCCGGGAGCGTGCCGGCGGCCGGCAGCGTGCGGGTGCGGCCCTTCGGGCTCGTGGCGTCGCCCGAGTGAAACCGATACCAATACCAGCGGTCGGGCTCGAGCCCGGTGAGTTCCACGTGCACGCAGTGCGCGAGCTGCGGCAGGGCAACGGTCGCCCCGGAGGCGACGATCCGGGAGAAGCCTTCGTCGTGAGCCAATTCCCAGTTCACGCTCACGGGCTCGGGAGCGAGCCCGCCATCCGGATCGAGCGGCCTCGTCGCCAGCCGCGTCCAGAGCACCATCCCGTCGGCTGCCGGATCACCGGAGGCGACGCCGAGGGCGAAGGGATCGGCGGAGAATCGCGGCCGTGGTCCCTCGCCGCGACCCGGCCGGGGTAGCGCCAGGCTTGCGAGCAACCCGGCTGAGACGGAGAGGAAGCCGCGGCGGGTGGAATTCGTCAGACTCGGGAAATGATCGGTTCTCATGCTCGTCATCAGGGTTCGGGGTTCACGGAGCAGAATCAGTAGGAGCGGGGGCCGGGTTACAATGGGAGCGGGATTGACCCGCCGGGAGGTCATCAAACTTCCAGAACGACAACGGTTGCCAGTGAGCATCCTCGACGAGATCGTAGCCCGCAAGCGGCGTGAGGTGGCGGTGGTCCGCGAGGTCGTGCCCCTGGCGGTCCTCGAGGCGGAACTCAAGGTCGCGCCGGCCCCCCGCGATTTCTTCGCGGCTGTCGCCAGCGGTCCCCCGATTCGGCTGATCGCCGAATTCAAGCGGCGGAGTCCGTCGGCCGGCGAGATCCGGCCGGGGGCGGGCGTGGTCGAAGTGGTGCAGGGCTACGAGGCCGCCGGCGCCGCCGCGCTGTCGGTGCTCACCGATCATGCGGGCTTCGGCGGCTCGCTGGCCGACCTGGAGGCGGCCCGAGCAGCTGTATCGCTGCCGGTCTTGCGAAAGGAGTTCGTGATCGACACCTACCAGGTGATCGAGGCCCGGGCCCACGGGGCCGATGCGGTGCTTTTGATCGCCGAATGCCTCGACGACTGCCATCTGCGAAGCCTCTACCGGCTGATTCTCGACCTCGGTATGACGCCGCTCGTGGAACTCCACGACGAAGCCAACTTGTCGCGGGTGCTCGACCTCGGCGCGACGCTCGTGGGGATCAACAATCGCAACCTGGCGACGATGACGACCGACCTCGACCATGTGCTCAGATTGCGGGAGCGGGTGCCGCCGGAGGTGGTGCTCGTGGCCGAAAGCGGCATCCGCTCGCGAGCCGACGTGGAGCGGCTGGAAGCTGCCGGGATCGGAGCGATGCTCGTGGGCGAATCGCTGCTCAAGCAGCCCGACCCCACCGCCGCCGCGGCCGCCTTGCTCGGCGGCTGAGTAACGCGTATCGATCCTGTCCAGCAGCGGGAGGCTCGGGGGTCGGCGAACGCTCGCGGAGCATCGGGGCGTATCCTCCGCCCGCGACGTGACTTTTGCCGCCCCCGAGCCGGCAGCATTGTCGAACGACCCAGGCTTGGGGGTCGGCGAACGCTCGCGGAGCATCGGGGCGTATCCTCGCCCGCGACGTGACTTTCGCCGCCCCCGAGCCGGCAGCGATGTCGAACGACCCGGGCTCGGGGGGCGGCGAACGCTCCCAGCGGATCAAGTGTCGGAGCGGTCTGGGTTGGCCACGAATCGGTAGCCTGTGCCGCGGACAGAGAGGAAGTGGACCGGCTTCGACGGGTCGGCCTCGAAGTATTTTCGCAGCCCCAGCATGAAGGTGTCGACGGTGCG
>JBJOHE010000016.1:0-3994 GCA_046047895.1 Planctomycetota bacterium
CACTACGAGACCCGCCGCCTGCCCGGCATGAGCCGCACCTACGCCTCACCCATCGCCGCCGGTGGCCATGTCTATCTCACTGACCGCAGCGGCCGCATCGTGGTCATCAAAGACGCCCCCAGCGTCGAGGTCGTCGCCGAAAACGACATCGGTGAAGGCGTCGACGCCACCCCCGCCCCGGTCGGCGACGCCCTTTTCATCCGTGGCGAGCAGCACCTCTTCTGCATCGGGCAGGCGATGAACTTCCACAAAATTGCCGAGTGACCAAGGGGCACCCTGAGAAACGGAGGCCCGGGGGTCGGCGAACGCTCGAGGAGCGTTGGCGTATCCTCGCCCCGCGACGAGACTTTTGCCGCCCCCGGGCCGGCACTCCACGGACGACGAATGCGCTTCATCTCCGCTCCGTCCACGCGAAGAGCCGGAGCCGGTTGCCATCGGGGTCGGTCACGGTGAGCTCGCGAAAGCCTTCGGGATTCACCTGGGGAGCCGTGACATCGGCGCCAGCACCGATCAGCCGGGCATGCACCGCCGCGAGATCGACCACCTCGAACCCGAGGCTCCAGCGGCGACTCGCCTCGCCCGGCTCCCCACGAGCGATGATGGCCAGCCGTGTGTCGCCGGCTGCCAGCAGGGCGTACCCGTCGTCGACCACCCGCACCAGCACCGTGAGGCCCAGCACGCTGCGATACCATTCGACCAACGCCCCCCACTGCGAGGTGCGGAGTTCGACGCTGAAAAGCTGCGGTGCGGCAGGGCTCGGCTTCATTGGCGAGGTTGTATCTGAAGGGCGAACTTCCCGAAAACCGCCGCACAGCAGAGAATGGTGGTTTCCGCGTTTCCGTCCCTTTTCTGGAGTCGGTTCCCGTCGATATGTCCAAGCCCCCTGCCACTCCCTCGCCAGCCTCCGACGCCCCCTCCCCTCCCAAAAGCTCGGGCAGCTCCCTCGAACAGGCCCGCCGCGACAAGCTCGAGAAACTCAAGACGCTGGGTGTCGACCCCTGGGGACACCGCTACGACGGCACGCAGTCGATTGTCGACGTGCGGGCCACGGGGGAATCGCTCGACCGCTCGCCAGACGACACCAGTGGGCCCACCGTTCGCGTGGCCGGGCGGATCATGCTCCTCCGCAACGCCGGGAGCCTCGTGTTCATCGATCTCGTTGATCGCTCGGGCCGCATCCAGCTGATGATCGGCAAGAAGCAGGTGGGGCCGGAGGCCTGGCAGGTGATCAAGTGCCTCGACCTCGGCGACATCATCGGCGCCGAAGGGCGGCTGGGCTACTCGAAGACTGGCGAGCTGACCGTGTTCGCCGCGAGCCTCGAGTTTCTCACCAAGTCGCTGGAAACGCCCCCCGACAAGTTCCATGGGCTTGTCGATCCGGAACTCAAGCAGCGGATGCGGTATCTCGACCTGATCCATGGCGAAGGGGTGCGGGAGCGGTTCGTCGCCCGCAGCCGGATCATCGAAGCGATCCGTCGTGTGCTCGCCGCCCGTGGCTATCTGGAGGTGGAAGGCCCCACACTCCAGGAGAGCGCCGGCGGCGCGGCGGCGAGGCCGTTCCTCACCCACCACAACGCCCTCGACATGCCGCTGGTGCTCCGCATCGCGCTGGAGCTCCATCTGAAGCGGCTGCTCGTCGGCGGGCTCGAGCGGGTCTTCGAACTGGGCCGCGTCTACCGCAACGAGGGCGTGAGCCCGCGACACAATCCCGAGTTCACCATGCTCGAGGCCTACGAGGCGTATGGCGACTATGGCAGCATGATGGACCTCACCGAGGCGATCTTCGTCGAGGCGGCCCAGGCTGCCGGCTCGCCGACGCGATTTGAGTGGATGGGCCACACCGTCGATCTCACTCCGCCGTTTCGCCGCGCGACCTACGACGACCTGCTCCGCGAGGTGACCGGCTGCGATCCGACCGACCCGGCGAGCGTGGCCGCCGCCGCCTCGGCCCGGGGGATCGAAACGGCCGGCCGCCATCCCGACGTCGTGAAGAGCGACCTCTTCGAGGCGACCGTGGAAGACACGCTCTCCGGCCCGGTGTTCGTGATCGACTACCCGGCGGCGGTCTGCCCGCTCACCAAGCGGAAGGCCGACAACCCCACGATCGCCGAACGGTTTGAACTCTACGTGGCCGGCATCGAGCTGGCCAATGCCTACACCGAGCTCAACGACCCCGACCTCCAGGAGGAACTGTTTCGCACGCAGCTGGCCGGCCTGGCGGCCGACGAGTCGATGGCCCGCATGGACACCGACTTCATCCGCGCCCTGCGGCACGGCATGCCGCCGGCCGGCGGCCTCGGCATCGGCATCGACCGGCTCGTGATGTTCCTCACCGCCGCCCCGAGCATCCGTGACGTGATCCTGTTTCCCATCCACCGCCCGCACCAGTAGCGCAGGTTTCCAACCCGCCCCAAACTAGGACAGGCTTCAGCCTGTCGTGAACGAAACCACCAACCGTTGACAGGCTGAAGCCTGTCCTACGATGTACAAGCTCCTCCTCTGCTGGCGCTACCTTCGTACCCGCTGGATTGCGCTGGCGAGCGTGATCAGCGTGACGCTCGGCGTGGCGACGATGATCGTCGTCAACGCCGTGATGGCGGGCTTCTCCCACGAGATGCAGACGCGGATCCACGGCATCCTCTCCGACATCGTCTTCGAGAGCCATTCGCTTTCGGGCTTCCAGGATCCGCAGTGGCACATGGAGGAGATCCGCCGGGCGGCGGGCGACTCGATCGCCGGCATGACGCCGACGGTGGCGGTGCCGGCCATGCTCTCCTTCCAGGTCCGCGGCCAGTGGATCACCCGGCAGGTGATGTTTATCGGCATCGACGAGGCGACCCATGCCGCCGTCAGCGACTTCGGCAGTTACCTGCAGCATCCGGACAACCGCCGCCAGCTCTCATTCAACCTCCGCGACGGCGGCTACGACACCACCGACAGCCAGTCGGAGGGACCGGGGCCGTCGCGGCCGGCCCTGGAGGGTGCGGGCTGGCCACACCGGCGGATGCGGGTGGAGCGGGAGCGGATCTGGCAGAAGCGACTCGAGGAGCAGGAGGGCGCTGCAGCGGCAGGCCAAGCCACGCCGACGCGACCGATCGATGCGCAGGTGGATGCCGTGCTCGCCGCGACGGGTGGCGAGACGGCGACCGCGGACCCACCGGCCCCGGCCGATGAGGCTGGCGCCGCGGAAGCCACGCCACAAAATCCCTTCGCCGCCGCTCGCCCCGAGCAGGGCCGCACGATGGACCCGGCCACCGAGCAGTTCACCGGCGTCGTGCCCGGCATCGGGCTGGCGAGCTTTCGCGACTCCAAGGGAATCGATCGGTTTCTCGTGCTCCCCGGCGACGACGTGAAGATCACGTTTCCCACCGCCGGCACGCCCCCGAAGGCGGTCAGCGACACGTTCACGATCGTCGACTTCTATGAAAGCAAGATGAGTGAATACGACTCAAATTTTGTCTTCGTGCCGATAGCCGCCCTGCAGCGGATGCGGGGCATGATCGAGCCGGAGTCGGGCATCGCCAGCGTCAACTCGATCCAGATCAAGCTCAAGGAGGGGGCGAGCCTCGACGAGGTTCGCAACCGGCTGCGACGCGCCTTCCCGGCCGAGCTGTATGCCGTGTCCACATGGCGCGACAAGCAGGGGCCGCTGCTGTCGGCGGTCGACATGGAGATGGCGGTGCTCAACATCCTGCTTTTTCTGATCATCGCCGTCGCCGGCTTCGGAATCCTGGCCATCTTCTTCATGATCGTGGTGGAGAAGACCCGCGATATCGGAATCCTCAAGTCGCTCGGGGCCAGTGCCTCCGGGATCGCCGGTGTGTTCCTCGGCTACGGGCTGTTTCTCGGGATCGTCGGCGCCGGAGCGGGCCTGATCCTCGGCCTGGCGATCACCTGGAATCTCAACCGCATTCGGGCGGCCGTGGAATGGTGGACCGGCCAGACCGTGTTCGACCCGTCGATCTACTACTTCTTCAAGATCCCCACGATCATC
>JBJOHE010000017.1:0-2770 GCA_046047895.1 Planctomycetota bacterium
CCGCCGAGCGGCCCCCGGCCGCTGCGGCCCGCCACCTGGGTGACGAGCTGACAGGTCCGCTCGGCGGCGCGGAAGTCGGCGAGATGGAGCGCCGCATCGGCGTTCACCACGCCCACGAGCATCACGTTCGGAAAGTCGAGCCCCTTGGCGATCATCTGCGTGCCGACGAGGATATCGATCTGCCGATCGCGGAAGGCATCGAGCGTCCGCTCGTGGCTGCCCCGGCTCCGCATCGTGTCGGTGTCCATCCGGGCGACGGCCGCGTCGGGAAACGCCCGCCGCACCTGCTCCTCGAGCCGCTGGGTGCCGGTGCCCCGCTGCACAAGTCCGGGGGAGCGGCATTCCGGACAGTCGGCCGGCACCCGCGTGACGAGGCCGCAGCCGTGGCAGATGCCCCGGCTTCCCGGCTGGTGGAGCGTGAGCGCGATGTCACACTGCGGGCAGTTCATCGCATGGCCGCAGGCCTGGCACTGCACGTGGGTGGCGAAGCCCCGGCGGTTCAAAAGCAGCATCACCTGCCCCCCGGCGTCGAGCGCCCAGCGGATGCCGGCCGCCAGCCGCGGGCTTACGGCCCCGCGGGATCGGGCCCCGCGTTCGCGGAGATCGACCGTGATCACGGCCGGCAATTCGGCCCCCCCCACGCGGTCGGCCAGCCGGCACATCCGCCACTCGCCCGAGAGACACCGGGCAAAGGTCTCGAGCGCCGGCGTGGCCGAGCCGAGCACGAGCGGCACCCCCTCGGCACGGGCGATCCATTCGGCGACGTCTCGGGCGTGATACCGCGGAGCAGTCGCCTGCTTGAACGAGCTTTCATGTTCCTCGTCGATCACGATCAGGCCAAGCCGGGGCGCCGGCGCGAAGATCGCGGAGCGGGCGCCCACCACCACGTTCACCCGGCCGGCCGCGATCTCCCGCCATTGGGCATGCCGTTCCGCCGGCGTGAGATGGCTGTGGAGCACGGCGACGGTGCCGAACCGGGCCCGGAACCGATCGCAGGTCTGCGGGGTGAGGCTGATCTCCGGCACGAGCACGATCGCCTGCCGACCGTAGGAGATCGCCTCCTCCACCGCCTGGAGATAGACCTCCGTCTTGCCGCTGCCAGTGACGCCGAAGAGCACGATCGTCTCGTGCCGCGCCTCCCGCATGCTGCCGGTGATCGCCCCGAGGGCAGCGGCCTGGGCCGGCGACAGCGCCGCCGGACGGTCGTGGGAAATCGCGGCCCGTTGGCTCTGATTCACCCGGGCCACCTCGACCGAGCCCACCTCGCGAAGCAGGCCCGTCTTCACGAGCCGCGACACCACGGCCCGGCTCGCCCCCGACGCCGCTGCGAGCTGCTCGGCCGTGGCCGGCTCGGTGGCAGCGGCCACCACGCGGGCCTGGCCCGGCGTGAGTTTGCGGGCTGCCGTCGCGCCGCTGGCGACGAGCAAGGGCGAGATCCTGCCCCGCTGCCGAAACCGAACTCCTGCCGGCAGCACCGCCTCGAGCACCTCGCCCTGCCGGGCCATCCACCGCTCGGCCATCCAGCTCGTCAGGTCGAGCATCCGCCGTGAAAGCAGCGGCTTCTCGTCCTCCACGCCGGCCACGCTCTTGAGGGGCTTCTGCGGCAGCTCCCCCGTTCGCACCGCCACGCAGTAGGCGAGCCGCAGCCTGTCGGCCTTGCCCAGCGGCACCCGCACCCGCCGGCCCGGCTCGACCGCGCCGGCGAGCGACTCCGGCACGAGATAATCGAGCGGCTTCTCGACTCCCTCCGGCAGCACGACCGTGGCGATCAGGCCTTGGCGGCGGTCGTCTTCCTCCCACGCCGGCCGGTGGTCGAAAAGATCCCGCTGCATGGGCTGGTCAGGCGGCATGCGGCTGATTAGACCATACGCCACCGGCGGTTCGGCCCGCCGTCAAGGGGCCCAGGTCAGGAGCGTGGCGGCGATGCGAATCGGGATCTACGGCGGGAGTTTCGATCCCGTCCACTATGGCCACCTGCTGGCCGCGGAGACGGCCCGAGAGCAGGCCCGGCTCGACCGCGTGATCTTCATTCCGGCCGCCGCCTCGCCTCACAAACCCGGCGTGGTGCTGGCGTCGGCCGTCGATCGGCTCGCCATGCTCACGCTCGCGACGGCGGGCCATGAAGCCTTCGCCGTGTCGGCGGTCGAATTGGATCGCGGCGGTCCGAGCTACACGGTCGACACGCTCACGAGCCTCGCTGCGGCCTACCCCGCCGACCAGCTCGTGCTGATCCTCGGGCCCGATGCCCTGGGTAGTTTCGCGACCTGGCGGGAGCCGGCCCGGATCGCGAGCCTCGCCGAACTGGTGCCGGTCGAGCGGGAGGAACTCGACGACGTGGCCGCCCTCGCGGCCGCCGGCGGCCTTGCAGACATCCTCGGCGCGGAAGCCGCGCAGGCGATCGTCAACCGCCGGGTGCGAATGCCAGCGATCGGCATCCGCGCCACCGCGATCCGCGAAGCCGTCGCGGCGGGCCGGAGCATCCGCTACCGCACACCGCGGGCCGTTGAGCGACTCATCGAGACCCGCGGCCTCTATCGGTGACCGCCGCCAGCCGCGCGGCAAGCAGCCGGCTCTTTGGCTCCACCGCCACGCGGGGATCCTCCGCCAGCGCGTTCACGAGCAGCGTGAGCCGTTCCGCGGGAGCGAGTTCCATGTTGACCAGAATCTGCCGGCTGCCCCCCACCACGCACAGCCCGCCGGGCAGGTCACCCAGCGGCTCCTCCCGCAGCTGATAGCCGAGGTCGATCGCAAGCTGCCGGGCCTCTTCGAT
>JBJOHE010000018.1:0-6270 GCA_046047895.1 Planctomycetota bacterium
GTGCCGAAGGTCGACCACAAGTTCGACGCGATGGTCGTCTGGATGGCCGAGGAGCCGCTTGTGCCGGGCAAGGAATATCTCTTCAAGCAGACCACGAAGGTGGTGCCGGGGAAGGTCGCCGCACTCCGCTACCGGGTGGACATCAACTCGCTCCATCGTGAGCCTTCCCCCACGCTCGCCTTGAACGAGATCGGCCGCTGCGGGATCACCCTCACCGCCCCGATCGCCTTCGACGCCTACCGCCGCAACCGGGCCACGGGCGGCTTCATCATGATCGACCGGCTCACCAACGCGACGGTGGCCGCCGGCATGATCCTCGACCGGGAGCCGGCCGACGGCCGCAAGGACCATTGGGAGGACGAGCCGGCGGTGGCCGAGGAGGCGGCCGCGACCGGCGAGGTGACCGCGGCCGAGCGGGCGGCGCGGTTTGGCCAGACGCCGGTGACGGTTTTGTTTACGGGGCTGCCCGGTTCGGGCAAGACATCGCTCGCGCGAGCCGTCGAGCGGCGGCTGTTTGATGCGGGCCATGCTGTGGCGGTGCTCGACGGGCAGGGCATGCGGCAGGGCATCAGCCGCGACCTCGGCTTCTCAGCCGACGAGCGAAGCGAGAACCTCCGCCGCTCGGCCGAGGTGGCCCGTCTTCTGAACGATGCGGGGCTCATCTGCCTGGCGGCCTTCGTGGCCCCCGACGCGGCGGTGCGGGAGAAGGTGGCGGAGCGGATCGGCTCGGAGCGGTTCCTCGTCGTGCATCTGACGGCCCCGCTGGAGGTCTGTCGCGAGCGGGATCGAAGCGGCGTCTATGCCAAGGCCGACGCCGGCGAGATCGCTGACTTCCCCGGCGTGAGCGGCCCGTATGAGCCGCCGGCCAGTCCCGATCTCGTGCTGCCCACCCACGAGTGGCCGATCGGCCGGAGCGTGGAGGCTGTGATCGGCCTCCTCGAGGCCCGGGGCTTGCTCGGATAGGCCGCCAGCCTCAGCGGAGATCGACTTCCTCCGCATGCCGGCTGGATGACGTGCCGTTATCGGTCGCGAACAGGACCGTGACGGCGGCCATCCCGAGGCCGAAGAGCAGGATCAGGGCGAGGGCCACGCCCATGGCGCAGCCGGCCCGGCCATCGTCGGCGGTGAGCGCGGCGAGGTGTTTTGCGTCGGGATCGCCAGCGGTTCCAGCCGGCTGCTGATGGTGGTTGACGGAGCCGTCGAGCGCCAGCAGGAAGCTTCGGGCGTGGCGAAAGAACAGGATCGGCAGGGCCACGGCCACGACGAGACAAACGGTCAGGGCGGTTTCGTGGGAGGTGCCCAGGCCAGCTACGAGCAGGCCATAGAGCGCTCCGGTGACGATCACCGTCACGCCGTAATTGATGTAGATGCTGCCGAGGTAGAAGCCCTGCTCTCGTGTGAAGGGGAGGCCGCAGCCGTGGCAGGCGTCGTGCATCCGAAACCAGCTGCGAAACAATGAGCCTTGACCGCACTTGGGGCAGCGGAGCCGGACCCCGCGGGCGAAGGCGGTCAGCCGAGGCGGCGAACTGGAGGCGGGATCATCCATGAGCGATGTCAATCGTCCACCGAAAGCCAGGCCCGGTCAATCGGCGGTCTCATTGAGGGTAAAGGAGGGCGTATGTAAACTCGTTCGACCAGGGGAGGAGAGTCCGCCTGGCAATCCCTCCCGGAGGTTGGCATGTTTCACGTTCGCTGCTCCGTGTTGCGTCGCTCTGTCGTGCTCGGGCTCGGAGCGACGCTCATGCTCGCGGTGGGTTGTGCATCGCGGCCGGCCGGCGAGGGGGCGGGCGAGTCGGCCGCGGCCCGGAAGAAGCCGGTCAAGGTAATTGCCTTCGATGAATCGGAGGTCGTGCTCCAGGGCATCGCCGACGGCACCGTGGTCGGCACGGTGGTCCAGAATCCATTTCAGTACGGCGGCCGGAGCATCGAGACGCTCCATGCCATGAAGCAGGGGGCGGCCGGCGCCGTGCCGGAAACAAAGTTCATCAACATTCCGGCGAGGGTCGTGCTGCGGGACGATGCTCGCACGGAGTTTGCGGGAATCGAGGTCGTGCCGGTCGCCACCTTCCAGAAGGAACTCGCCGATCTGCTTGCCGGGGCGGCCGACGCGGGAGCCACCGCGGACGGGCCGGAGTATGCGTTTATCACCAATGGCGTGGCCGACTTCTGGACGATCGCGAAGGCGGGCGCCGAGAAGGCTGCGGCTGATCTGGGGGTGCGGGTGACGGTGATCATGCCGAGCTCGATCACCGATCAGACTCGCAAGATCGAAGACCTGCTCACTCGTGGCACCGACGGGATCGCGATCAGCCCGATCAATCCGGCGAACCAGGGCGAGATCCTGGCCAAGGCTGCCGCGGCCACGAATCTGATCACCCACGACAGCGACGCCCCCGACTCTCCCCGGCTCGTCTACATCGGCATGGACAACTACGAGGCCGGCATGGCCTGCGGGAAGCTGGCCCGGGATGCGTTGCCGGATGGAGGCAAGGTGATGATCTTTATCGGCCGGCTCGACCAGGACAACGCCCAGCGGCGGCGGCAGGGCTGCATCGACGGCATCCTCGGCCGGGAGCCCGACCCTTCTCGCCGCGACGATCCCGGGGCGGAGATCACCAGCGAGGACGGGCGGTATGTCATCCTCGGCACGATGACCGATCAATTCGACCGCGCCAAAGCGAAAGCCAATGCGGAGGACGCGCTCCTCCGGCACCCCGACATCGATGCCATGGTGGGCCTGTTCGTCTACAACCCGCCTTTGATCATGGAGGCCCTCGAGCGGGCCGGGCGGCTCGCCGCACCGGTTTCGCCGTGAGCGTTCCGATGCCACCGCTCCTCGAGGCTCGCGGGATCGGCAAGCGGTTTCCGGGGGTGACGGCCCTCGATAACGTCTCGCTCTCGGTCGGACGGGGCGAGGTGCTGGCGTTGATTGGAGAGAACGGCGCAGGCAAGTCGACGCTCCTCTCGATCCTCGCGGGGGTGCAGCAGCCCGACACGGGTTTGATCCTGGTCGATGGGAATCCGGTGGCGTTTCGAGGGGTTCATGACGCCCTGGCCGCCGGGATCGCCTTGATTCACCAGGAGCTGAACCTCGCCGACAACCTCGATCTGGCCGGGAACATCTTTCTGGGACGAGAGCCACGGCTCGCCGGGTTCCTGCGGTCGGCCCGGATGCGTCGCGAGGCGGCGGACTGGCTCCGAATGGTGGGGCTTGATCTCGATGCGTCGACGCCCCTGGCCGATTTGCCCATCGGCCGGCAGCAGCTCGTCGAGATCGCCAAGGCCCTTTCCACCAGGGCCAGGCTCTTGATCATGGACGAGCCCACGAGTTCGCTTTCTGCCCGGGAGACCGCGACGCTGTTCGGAGTGGTGAAGCAGCTGCGGAGCCAGGGAGTGAGCGTGATCTGGATCTCGCACCGGCTCGGCGAGGTGACCGAACTGGCCGATCGGGTGGTCGTGCTGCGGGATGGGCAAAACGCCGGCGAGATCCCAGACCGCTCCGCGATCGAGCACGACACGATGATTCGGATGATGGTGGGCCGTGACATCGATCGGCTGGCCCGGCGGCCGAGCCATGCTCCCGGAGCCGAGGCGCTCGCCGTGGAGGGGCTTCGCACACCGGCGCATCCCTCTCAATCACTTTCGTTTTCCGTACGGGCCGGAGAGATCGTGGGGATCGCCGGCCTCGTCGGTTCGGGGCGGACCGAACTCCTGACCACGCTGTTTGGTGTGACGCCGCCCGTCGGGGGAGCGGTCACGGTGGCAGGTCGGGCCTTCGAGCCGCGGTCGCCCCGGGATGCGATCCGGGCCGGGCTGGCCCTGGTGCCCGAAGACCGCAAGCAGCAGGGGCTCGTCCTCGAAATGGCAGTGCGGGAAAACATGTCGCTGGCATCGCTGCGGCAGGCGAGCCGTTCGGGTTTCATCGATTTCGCCGCGGAACGCCGGCTGGCGAGCGAGGCGATACCCCGGCTGGCGATCAAGACGCCCGACGACCGGCAGGTGACCCGGTTTCTCTCCGGCGGGAATCAGCAGAAGGTGGTGCTGGCCAAGTGGCTGGCCCTGCGACCGCGGGTGCTTCTGCTGGACGAGCCGACCCGGGGGATCGATGTCGGGGCCAAGGCAGAGATCTACGACCTCATCCATCGGCTTGCCGGAGAAGGCCTGGCGGTCGTGTTCGTGTCGAGCGAGATGGAGGAAATCCTGTCGCTGGCAGATCGGGCGCTGGTGATGCACGAGGGCCGGCTGGCAGGTGAACTCGGCCGAGACGACCTCACCGAGGAGCGGGTGATGCGGTTGGCCGCGGGCGCTGAGGAGAAGCAGACGGCATGAAGGATTTCGCGGCATGGCTGATCGGGCTCGTTCGGGCGGCGATCTCCCCCAAGATCCTCGGGATCGTGGGGCTGCTCGTGGCGGTCTGCGTGTACACCGCGCTGGCGAGCGACAACTTTCTCAAGCTCGGCAACCTCGAGAACGTGGTCCATCGCACGGCCCTGTTCGGGATTCTCTCGATCGGCGTCGCCTTTGTGATCATCACCGGCGGGATCGATCTCTCGATCGGGTCGGTCGTCTGCCTCGTGGGCGTGCTCCTTCCCTGGCTGCTCGTCGAGCACCACTGGAGCGTGCCGGCGGCGGTGGCGTTCGTGCTCGGCCTGGGCGGTCTGATCGGTCTCGTCCACGGCCTGCTCGTGACCCGCCTGCGGCTTCAGCCCTTCGTCGTGACCCTCTGCGGGCTGCTCATCTATCGGGGCGTGGCCCGGGGGCTGACCCAGGATCAGTCCCAGGGATTCGGCACCGGGTTCAAGGGGCTGCGAGCCCTGGCAACCGAGCGGTTCGCGGTGTTCGGCGATGGTGGTTTCGAGGTGCCGGCGACGGCTGTGGTGTTTCTCGGAATCGCCGTGGCGGCGGCGGTGTTTCTCAATCGCACCGTCTGGGGCCGCTACCTGCTCGCTCTCGGCCGTAGCGAACAGGCGGCCCGCTATTCCGGGATCGACACCGACCGGATGAAGCTGTTGGCTTACGTGATCTCGAGCACGCTGGCCGCCCTCGGCGGGATGCTGTTCGTGCTCGACATCAACGCCGCCCAGCCGAGCGATTTCGGCAACTTCTACGAACTCTACGCGATCGCCGCGGCGGTGCTCGGTGGCTGCTCCCTGCGGGGCGGGGAGGGCTCGATCCTTGGGTTGGCCGTGGGCTCGGCCCTGATGGTCGTGCTCTCGAACATGATCAACCTCGTGCATCCGCGGTATCAAAACGTGGAGTTTGCGATCATCGGCGGGGTGATTCTGGCCGGGGTGATCGCCGACGAGCTCGTCCGGCGGGCGGCCCGGCGACGACCACGGGGAGCGACGGTATGAGGGGGGCACACTGCGGACCGCGGGCCATCAGCGGCGGCCAGAACGCTCGCTCGAACCGGGCCGCGGTTGGGCTGACGGCATTTCTGGCGACGCTGACTGCGATCGTCGGGGGAACCGCGAGGGCGATCGAGACCACGCTGCCGCCCGACGACCCTGAGGTGACCCGATGGGAAGCCGAAGTGGCGGCTCTCGAAACCCTCGACGCCGAGGAGGACGACCCAGCGGAGGCGATCCTGTTCATCGGCTCGTCGAGCATCAGGCTCTGGGATTCGATCGCCGCTGACATGGATCCCTGGCCGGTGATCCGCCGTGGCTACGGCGGCGCCCGCTACCGCGACCTCTGCCACTATGCCGGCCGACTGGTGGTCTCCCACGAGCCGCGAGGGATCGTGGTGTTCGTGGCCAACGACATCACGAGCCCGACCGACTCGCCAGCGGTCGAGCGGGTGATGGATGATGTGCGGGCCACGCATGCGGCCATCCGCGAGCGGCATCCCGACGTGCCTGTGTGGTACATCGCGGTTACGCCGACCGAGTCACGCTGGCCGGCATGGTCGCAGATCGAGCGGCTCAACGCAGCTCTGGCCGAGCTCGCTGCTCGCGAGCCCGACACGTTCTTCATCGCCACGGCCGAGCGGTTTCTCGATCCGGCGACAGGCAGGCCCGAGCCGAGCCTGTTTCGGGATGACCGACTCCATCTATCAGCGGCGGGTTACGAGATCTGGAGCGAACTCATCCAGGCCGCCCTTGCGGCCCGGCTCGGCGAGCCCGCTTCCGCGGCGGAGCCTGTGGCCTCAGCCGCCGACTGATGCGGGCAAGGAGCCTGGAAGCTGGGTAGGCCAGGAGGACTGGAAGGTGATCGGTCTCAGTTCGGGCCAGAGAATCTGACTTGCCTGGTTTAGCCACGGATGCGACT
>JBJOHE010000019.1:0-4795 GCA_046047895.1 Planctomycetota bacterium
TGGGTTCCAACCGACCAGTGGGGGCAGGCTTGCAGCCTGCCCGAATCCGCGTCGATCCCTTGTCGAATCAGCCTTCACAGGTCGGTCGGGATCGCCCGTATCCCCTCGCCGGTCAATCGCTGCGGGCAGCCTGAAGCCACCCGGATTTGGGCAGGCTGCAAGCCTGCCCCCACTGGCCAACCGACAGGCCGCCCTGAGAGGCCTTGCCACCCCACGGCACGCAGCGGCCGCACGCAATCGGCCGCCCGGACGGCGGCCGGCGGCCGGAGGGCCGCCAAGGCTGTCGGGGCCAGGGATGGCCCGACAGCCTTGAGGCTAGTGCCGGAAGTGCCGCCGCGAGGTGAACACCATCGGGATGCCGGCGGCGTCGGCGGCTGCGATCACCTCCGGATCCCGCTTCGAACCGCCCGGCTGCACGATCGCCCCGATGCCGGCCTCCTTGATGAGCTCGATCGAGTCGGGGAACGGAAAGAACGCATCGGAGGCGAGCACGCCGCCGCGGGCCCGGTCGCCTGCCTTGTCCAGGGCGATCCGCACCGAGTCGACGCGGCTCGTCTGGCCGGTGCCGGCGCCGACGAGGCTCGTGCCCTGGCAGACGGCGATCGCGTTGCTGGTGAGCCGCCGGACGACGGTGAAGGCGAAGTCGAGGGCCGGGGTGAGCTCGGCCGTCGGAACCGCCTGGGTCACCACCCGCCAGCTGCCGGGATCGTCGCAGACCTCGTCGGGCCGCTGGGCGAGGAAGGCTCCGGCCACGCTTCTGAGTTCAAGCCCCGCGGTCGGCTCCCAGGGATCGCCGGGCGGAATCACCACCAGGCGAACGCTCGCCTTCCAGGTGGGCCGCGTGGTGAGCAACTCGACCGCATCGGGCGAGAAGGCCGGGGCGGCGATCACCTCCACAAACAGGCCCGGGGCAAGCAGGAGTTCGGCACAGGCTCGGTCGAAGCTGCGGTTCACCGCGAGGATCGAGCCGAAGGCGCTCGTCGGATCTGCGGCCATCGCCGCCGCGAGGGCCGATGTCACGTCCGCCGCGGTGGCCGCCCCGCAGGGATTGGTGTGCTTGATCACCACCGCCCCGGGATCCTGGAGCAGACCCGCCAGGCGGGTGGCGGCGTCGAGGTCGAGGAGATTGTTGTAGGAAAGCTCCTTGCCGGCGAGCTGCTGGAGACCGGCCAGGCCGCGGCGGGTGCCCACCGGGGCGAACAGGGCGGCCGCCTGGTGCGGGTTTTCACCGTAGCGAAGCGACAGGCGGCGATCGATCTCGAGCATCATCCGGGCCGGCAGCGGCGGCTCGTCATCGCGGTCGGCGGCGACCGGCCCCGCCGCTCCCTCGGCCTCGGCTACGAGCCCGGCATGGCGGGCCATCCACCGGGCGATCACGGCGTCGTAGGCGGCGGTGTGCTCGAAGGCCCGGGCGGCGAACAGCTTCCGCTGGGCGAGCGTGGTGCCCCCCTGCTCCAGGGCGGCGATGAGGCCGTCATACTCGGCCGGATCGGTGACGATCGCCGTGAAGGCGTGGTTCTTCGCGGCGGCCCGCACGAGGCTCGGGCCGCCGATGTCGATCAGTTCGATCGCCTCGTGCGGCAGGCAGCCGGGCCGGGCGATCGCCTCCTCGAAGGCATAGAGATTGACGATCACGGCGTCGAACCGGGCGATGCCGTGTTCGGCGAGCACTGCCAGGTCATCGGGCCGATCGGCCCGGGCCAGAATGCCGGCGAAGACGTTGGGATGAAGGGTCTTCACTCGGCCGTCGAGCACCTCGGGAAAGCCGGTGATGGCGGAGATGTCGGTGACGGTGAGGCCCTGGCTCGCGAGCGCCGCAGCGGTGCCTCCCGTGCTGACCACCTCGACCCCGGCCGCCTTCAAGGCCGGCGCCAGCCGGTCGAGCCCGGTCTTGTCAAAGACACTCACCAGCACGCGGCGGATCGGAACGAGGTCGGGCGGAGGGGCTGGCGGGGTCGGTGGGTTTTTCATGCGGCTGATTATGGGCCATCACCCGGCGCAAAAAAGGGGCAGCGTTGCGAGCCGGTGATGCTCACGGCGACCAGGGAGGCTCGGGGGTCGGCGAACGCTCGCGGAGCATCGGGGCGTATCGACGGTGAGCGACGCGACTTTTGCCGCCCCCGAGCCGATCATGCTCCCAGCAGCGGGTCATCCCGCAGCCGGCAGTTCCACCTCGAAGATGCTGCCCCGCTGGGTGAGCCGCCCCTTGGCCGTGACCTTGCCCCGCATCTGCTTCACGAGCGACCGCACGAGGTGGAGCCCGAGGCCTGTGCCCGGCGTGCTCCGTTCCAGCTCGCTTCCCAGCCGCACGAACCGGCGAAAGACCGCGTTTCGCTCGGCGAGGGGAATCCCCGGGCCGTTGTCGGCCACCCTCACTGTCACGATCCCCTTGCCCACCGCGGCCGTGACCTCCACGTCGGGCTCCGGCAGCGAATACTTCACCGCGTTGTCGAGCAGGTTCCGCAGCACGATCTCGACATCGGTCTCGCGGCCACGCACCCGCAGGCCCGGCTCGGCATCGATCCGCACACTGGCCTCTCCGACGCCATGCCGCTGCGTCACCGCTGCCCGGGCCTGCTCCAACAGCGGCCCGATCTCGGTCACCTCCGCCGAACCGGCCGGCCGGCGGTTGAGGGTGCGGGCGGCGTCGAGCAGGTGGTCGATCAGGCCGTCGAGCCGCTCCACGTCCTGGAGCATCAGCCGGTGAAAGTCGGCCTGCTGGTCGGCCGGCACGCTCCGCCGTGTCAGCGTCTGGAGGCAGAGCTTGAGCGAGGCCAGCGGGCTCTTGAGTTCGTGGGTCACGCTGTCGATGAAGTTGCTCTGCCGCTGGGAGAGCGCGATCGCCTTGACCGTGAGCGCGAGGTACACGATCACCCCGGCGAGCACCACCACCAGCAGCGCCACCCCCACCCCCAACGCCGCCCAATAGAAGGCGGCGTTGCGTGAGCCGAGCGCCGCAGCGATGCTGACGAGCACCCAGCCGATCGTGAGCGCCACGAGCGACCCGATCAGGACGACGCCGAGCAGGATCGGCCAGCGAAGCGAGCGACGCGGTTCCATGAGCAGCAATTCCTGGAGCGGCAATTCCTGCCCCGGCCGGGAAGAGCCCAGTATGCTACCGCCATGATGAGGCCCGTGTCGGCGGTTGGCCCACAGGGTCCGCGGCATCACCGGGCCGATGAGACGAGCCCCCCGCAGCCGGTGCCCCGCCCATGACCATCACCACCACCCCGCCCGACCGGATCGAACTGGCGGCCGGCACGACGATGGTGGTGTTCCGCCGGGCCGGCGACCGCTGGGAGCACGAACTGCGGCTGGCCGGAGGCCGGGTCTGGCGGTCGGTGGAAGGGCCGGCTCATGGGGCCGATCCGCGCTGGCCGGCGTCTCCGGCCATCGTCGAAGTCTCGCGGGTGGCGACCGCCGGGGCGACGGTGCTGCTCGGCGTGGGCCGGGCGGGGCGGTCGCATTACTCGATCAGCGTAGCCGCCGCGGAGCACGAGCCCGACACGCTGCTGTTTGACGTGGCCTGTCGGATTCAGGAACCGGCCGGATGGCTCGGCTCCACCTATGCCGACCCGGCCTCGGGCGAGGCCTGCCGCCTTCAGGCCGGCCCCTCCCTGCCGCCGCCGGCGACGATCCGCTGGGCCTACACGGTCGGCCCTGGCGGCATCCTGCCCCGGGCCTGACGTGGCGGCCGGCCGGGCGGGGCGATCGCGGGTTGCGGTGGCCTCGCGAATCGTTCACATTTTGGGGTCTCCCAGCCCCGTTCCTCGCATCCCAGACGGCCCCCATGTTCGACGTCATCGAGCGGCTCAAGACCGAGTGGACCGACAAATACGTCGTGGTCGATTCGCCCGCCCCGGAACTGGCTCGGTTCGCCCGAGCTACCGGCCGGGTCAAGACGGTCAACATGAACGGCCGCTGCCTGGTCGAGTTCGATCAATACAACAACATCGGCTGGTATGACATCGATCCGTCCTACCTGAAGATCGTGCCCAAGCCGCTGCCGAAGCCGGCTGAACCGAAGGCAAAGCCGGCCGCGAAGGCCGCCGCCCCCGCCAAGGCCGCCCCGGCGAAGCCGGCCGGTGGCGCAAAGAAGCCCTCGACGGCCGACATTCTCGCTGCGGCCCGCGGCAAGGCTGCGGCTCCCGCCGCCGCAAAGCCGGCTGGCAAGCTCTCCACGGCCGATATCCTCGCCGCTGCCCGCGGCAAGAAGGCTGCCGCTTCATCGGCCCCCGAGGCCCAGGCGGCCGCGGCACCGATTGCCGAACCGGTGGCGGAGCCTGCCGCCGCAGCTCCGGAGCCGGCCCCGCCCGCCGCGAAGCCGGCCGCCTCGGGCCCGCTGCCCACGACCACTGCCGAGAAGATCGCCTGGTGCCGGGCCAATGACGCCAAGGGTTGATGCCCCGGCCCGCAACGGTCACCGTCCGTTCACGCCTGATCCCCATTCCATCGTTCGCGCACGGAGGCCCACGATGCTCGCTGAATCGATCCGGTCGGCAATCCCGCTCGCTCTCCTTCTGGTCGTGGCTGCCACGGGCTCGGGCTGCAGTCGGCTCGCCGAGCACCCGCTCGTGATCGAGGCGGTCGAGGAACTCCGGGCCAACCCCCGGGTGGCCGAGGCAGTGGGCGAACCCGTCAGTTGCGGCCGCAGCGTGCGGGGCACCGCCAACGAAACCGACGGCATCGCCCAGCTCGAGTTCGACGTCAGCGGCCCCAAGGGTTCGGCTGTGGCGAAGGTGGAGGGCAAGAAGACCCGGGGCGAGTGGGGCGTGACCCATCTCAAGCTCGAGCA
>JBJOHE010000020.1:0-18787 GCA_046047895.1 Planctomycetota bacterium
AGGTTCCGGCGGCCGCGAGACCGCCCTAGCGTAGCCGAGGATCGCCTTACGGGATGACTGCTTCCAACGCCGCCGAGTCGCCACGAAAGCCGGGCAGATTCGAGGATTATCTGTCCGCCGATGAGCTCGTAGCGGTGCCGCCGCTCGAAGATCGCGACTGGGATGCGCTCCGGCGGCGGACGGGCCGGAGCCTCGCCTGGCAGTTCTGCACGCTGCGGAATCTCCTCACCTATCGGGGCCGGTTCAGTCAGGATGCGATGGGCTTCGCCTGGGGGGGCATCTATCGCTCCCTGTTTGTGAGTTCGATCGTGACCACTTCGTATCGCAACGAGGGCCACTTCCGCTCGGGCGAACGGATCCAGGGCACCCGTGACTTCTTCTTCGGCTCGTTCGTGTTTCCGCGGACGGCGTCCGCCTTTCAGGAGAACGTCCGGCTCGTCAACCTGCGGCACCATGTGGCCGGCGTGGTCCGGCCAGTGGGCCGCGACCGGGTGACCGTGAACGACGCGTATGAAGCAGAGTATGCCTACGTGGCCACGGCCTTCATCGAGTCGATCCGACGGGGGCTTGCGGTCTGTGGTGTGCCGCCAGGGAGTCCGCGGGGCCAGGCCCTCGGCTGGCAGACCGCCCGGATTCTCTATCAACTCGCCGGGTTCACGGGGCTCACCCGGATGCCCCGCGATCTCGCTGCTCACGACCGGTTTCGCGACGCGTTCGACCGCCGGCTCCTCGAACGGCCCCCCTCGGCCCGGGTGCGACGGATGGCGCAGGAGATCGCCCGGCGGATCGTGCCCTACACGGCGGTCATGGCTGGTGAGACCGTGGCCGGCCATGTCCGGCGGCACCTCGATCCCCAGACCCGGGAGTTTCTCTTCCCAGGAGCCGAGATTCCTGCGGAACTCGAGCGGCAGCGGATCGCCTGGCGGCGGGATCGGTCCGACCCGGGCACGTTCGCTGACATCAACCGTCGTTCGGCGATCCGCCAGGCCATCTGGGATCGGCCCGACGTCGCCGCCCTGCACCGGGCATATTACGCGGCGGTCGAGGTCAACGACGACGACCACCTCGATGACCGGCTGATCGGCGCGATCCTGCTCCACTCGCTCGATTCCGGTCGCGCGTCGGCCCGGCCGCTCGAACGCCGCACGATCGACCTGGCGGCCGGCCAGCCGCTGATCCGGCAAGGGAACCCCGTCGACGAGATGTATGTGGTGCTGTCGGCGACGGGACCGCTCGTCGTGCTGCAGGCAACAGATGCCGCGAGCGAACCCCGGCAGGTTGCGACGCTCGTTCCGCCCACGGTGCTCGGTGAGATCGGCCTCTGGCGGGGCCAGCCTGCCGTGGCGACGGTGGTTTCGAAGGCCCCCGTGCGGCTGGAAGTGATCGTGATCGACCGGCAGCGATTCGAGACGCTGAAGCACGAGTCGGGCTTCCGGGCGGCGACAGCCTCGGAGGTGCAGCGGCGGCTGGCGCTCAACTCGGTCCTGGTGGGCACGCTCCTGGAAGATGCCGCTGCTCTCTCAGGCGACCCTAGGCTTCCATCGATCGCCCAACTGTTTCGCTTTCTGACCGGCGACTCGCATGTGGCCCTCGATGCGGTGATCGGCCTGCCCGACGATGCCACGCCCGACGAATGCGTCGAGGCGCTGCGGGAACAGGTCGACGACCTGATGCAATCTGAGAGCCTGCCGCCCGACCTTGAGCGGCATCTGCAAAACATCGTGGTGACGATCGGCTGAATTCGTTCAGCTGCCGCCGCCGAGTCCGGCTTTGAGGCAGCCCTCTCGTTGAACGCAACCGGCGGCCCGGGAGAGGCCTGTCGGTCGGCTTACTCGCCGTTGACCGGCTTGCGGATCACTCGCAGGGCATCCCGCCGGCGACCCTTCTCGATCGAGTACGAATCGCGAATGTTTCCATCGAGGCCGTGCATTCGCATGGTGAGGGTGTCGCCGAGAATCTCCATCATCACATAGTGGTGATCCGGGTAGGTCTTGGCGCTGAAGAATGCGGGCGTGGGCGCGAAGTCCTCAAGGTTGCCACCGCCACCGCCCACCAGCAGGTGCACGGTGCCCTGATCCTCGGCGACACCTCCCTCGCGAATCGGATGAGACCGCTCGTAAAGATGCAGGTGGCCGAACATGGCGATATCAACGCCATATTTTTCGTAGAGCGGCAGAATCTGGCGGACGAACGGATCGCCCAGCGTCGAGCCGCCCGTCCAGCCATCGCCGTAGTCGTCTTCTTCGCCGGTGTAGGTCGCGTGGTGATGGCAGACAAACTTCCAGCGGGCGTCAGATGCGGCAAGCTGTGTTTCGAGCCAGGCATACTGCCTTCCGCCCCGCGCAAACTCCGTCTCGCGCCGGTTGCTGTCGAGCATGAAGAATGCGGCGTCGCCATACCGGAAGGCGTAAAAGCCTTCCGGGTCTGGATACGCGTGATAGTGGCTGTACCAGTGCAGATCACTCTCGCCATTGCCGGGAACGGCGAAGACCGGAACCCGGCCGATGAGTTGATTCATTCCCACGAAATACTCATGCGTCCATTCGTAGCGATGAGGCTCCTTCCCTTCGTCCGTCAGGTCACCGAGATTGATGAGAAAGTTGGGCCGCTCAGCCCAGATGCGTTTCGCGAGGCGGTCGTTGATATGGGGACGGGACTCCGTGTCGCCAATGACCGCGAACCGAAATGGCTCTCCCGAGGCGACCGCCGTCTTGAACGACAAGAGGCCGCTGTCGATAGCGTCATCGCCCGAGGTGGCGGAGACTCGGTAGAAGTATGGAGTTCCGGAGCGAAGTCCCTGGAGTGTCGCCTTGTGGAGCCGGGAAACCGTGGCGGATGGCAGGGTGTTTCCCAAGGCAGCCGTTTCTCCCCACTCGACCAGGCCGGACGCAGGACGATCTGTTTCCCATGCAAGGGTGATCGATTGCTCGGTCGTGTAATTCAGATACGGACCGGCAGTGAAGTGGAAGAGGTCGGGATAGAGTCTGCCTTCGTGCACTCGTCGCTGCAGTTGGCCATATCGGTCCGCGACCTCGGTCGGGCCCACCGCCCGGTCGTAGAGTGCGGCCGCATGAACCAGATTTGCCCACTGCATTGCAGGCTCGGCCTCCATGTAGGCTGCCATCTCCAGGTCCGTCCGCTCGGGCCAGTCGACGTCCTCGTGGTGCATGTGCCCGACCGCTTGCTCGACCCCGTTGACGTAGAGCCTGGCGTGATGGCCGTCGTAGGAGACGACGACATGTACCCATCGCTGCTTGAAGCCGCCCCACTCCTCGAGACGGCTCTTGAGCTGGAGTTCCGCGCCACCCTTCCCGCGGAGTGCGAAGAATGACTCCCAGTGGTGAAAGCCGAGCGTGACCGGAACGGTCCCGCCAGGATCCCGGCCGCGGGCCGCCATGACGACACCCACCGGGCGATGGACGTGATAATTCAGCCAGAGTTCGTAGCTGAACGCCTCCCGGGGAATGCTGGCTGCCGGCACGAGATTGATGAGTCGCTGCGTCGGGGGCTGACCCTTCAGCAGCACGGCCGGCGGTTGAAGCTCCACCAGGGGATGGTCTCCTCGAGGATGAGGAACTCGCGGCCCGCCATCGGTTTCAGCCCTTCCGGGGAGCCGATACTCCGGCACAAACACCCAATCGCCCAGAGGCGGTGTGGCCTGGGCGGCCCATCCCACAAGGGCACACGCGAAAGTCAGGCAGACTGAATAACGGGGCATCACGGTAGTCTCATGGATCGAAGAGCAGTGCGGGCGGTACGGCCCGCGGTCAGATTGTCGCCACAAATGTGCGAAAGCGGTGAGAAGGTTCCCGGCGGCTGTTTCTCCGGGGCGGGTGGCAACGCCGAGTTCCGAAGTTGGTTATCGCGTCAGGCTGGTCGGAGGCCCAGGCCGAGCGTCTCGCGACAGAAGGTGATGCTGCGGGCGAGTTCCGCCAGTTGATACTCCCGTTCGGCAATGGCCCGATCCCGGCCGGCCGGTGGCTCAAAGGCGGAGAGGGGCCGGCCTCGCTTTGCGACCGCCAGAAACGACGCTAGATCCTCGGCCGGGGAGGCGGGAAAGAGCCGCCAGAAGCCTGGCTCGTAGATTGGCAACTCCTTGGCGAAGCCCGAGATCGTCTCGATGTGCACCGTCACGCCCGGGCAGTGTCGCTCGAAGAGGTCGAAGAAACGAACCAGATCCACGCAGCCTTCGCCCATCGCGGTCCACTGACAGGAGACTCCCGCCGGGGTTTCCCAGAGCATGCTGTCCCGCAGGCTCGTCGTGACGACATGGGGGGCCAGGCGGGCGAGGGCCTCGACGGGATCCTCGAGCGTCCAGCAGGCGTTCCCGGAGTCGAAGTTGACGCCCACGAAGTCGACACCGGCCTCCGTCACCAGGCCGGCGAGTTCGCGGGAGGTCATGTCGCCGGCGTGATTCTCGACGGCGATCTTCAGGCCGGCGTCGAGGGCCAGCGGCCGGCAGGCTTTGAGTACGGCGACCGTCTCGGCCATCCGAGCCTGGATGCCACCGGGAGTCGCGCGGTCTTTCTGGTCTCCGAGCACCACGCGGAAAGCGGGAGAACCCAGGGCCTTGGCCATCCGGATGCCTGTGGCGAGCTGCGCTTCGGCCGTGCCGCCGCCGGGCCGAAAGGTTGTGGATCCGGGGCAGATGCTCCAGGAGCCGAGCACGACCGCCACGCCCCTGTCGGCGGCGTACCGGCGGAGTTCATCGAGCGAGGCATCGTCGTGCCGTCCCTCGAGGGGCGCATAGTCGGTGATGAACAGCGAGTCGCAGCGAAGCGACTCCGCGTGATCGACGAGCTGGCGGGCGTTCCACTTCAGGGCTCTGACGGCGAAGTTGTCGAAACCGAGCGGGATGCCGCGGCGGCGGGGAGCCGCAGGGGCCGCTGCGGCGAGCAGTCCCGCCAGCGTGAGGCCGGTCGCCGCCAGGAGAGAACGCCGCGAGGGCCGCAGTGATCCGGGATCGACAGGGGCCGGCACCGTGGCGGAGCGAGTGGGCATCTGGACATTGTGACCGCTGGCCCGGGCTGCGGGAATAGGCAAGCGGGCCGGGTGGTTGCCCACCCGGCCCGCCGCGATCACAACACAGGGGACGATTCTCGCCGGATGGCGAGCGTCGAATCAGCAGCCTTTCCGGCAGCCCTTGAGGCAGCCCTTGCCGCAGCCCCGGCCGCCATTGCCGCCGTTGCCGCAGGCACCGGCGTCACCGGCCGGAACCTCTTCCTCGACGCACTTCTTCACCTTGACGCACACCTTCTTGGTGACCGTCTTGGGCACGCGGACCGTGTAGGACTCGGTCTTCTGCTCCTCGACGATGTCGCTGCAGCACACGGAGTAGGTCTGGGTCTTCTGGACCGGCACCATCACCGTGTAGCAGACCTCGCGGGTGCGGGTCTCGGGGACACACTTGTTGACCGTGATCTCGCGGGTGCGAGTCTCACAGCGGCTCTTGTTGACGCACACCGTCTTGGTGCGGGTCTCGGGCACCATCTTCGTGACGCAGTAGTTCCGCGTCCGCTCCTCGCAGCGGTGGAGCTTCACGCAGTACGTACGGGTCCGCTCTTCGCAGCGGCTCTTCCGCACGCACACCGTGCGGGTCCGCTCCTCGCAGCGGCTCTTCTGCACGCAGTACGTGTAGGGAACCTGCTCGCACTCGGTCTTCCACGTGGTGACCTCGATCTCCTTGGTCTCGCAGGTGGGCACCCACTTGCGGCAGCAGACCACCTTCGGGCAGCAGGGATTGCCGGCGGCGTCATACTTGCCGTTGGCGGAAATCTCCTTGGCCTCGGTGATCCAGTGGCCGCCGCGGCAGGTGACCGTCTTCGTGCTCTTGACGGGCACGCGACGCGACACCGTCCGGTAGCCGGTCATCTGCTCGGTGTAGGGCACCCGAACCGTGTAGGTCTGCTCGACCTGCTCGGTGTAGGGCACGTTCACCTTGTAGGTGGCCGTCCGCTCCTCGGTGTAGGGCACGTTCACCTTGTAGGTGGCCGTCCGCTCTTCCTTGACCGGCACCATCACCGTGTAGCTCTTCTCGATCTGCTCGGTGTAGGGCACGTTCACCGTGTACTCGACCGTCTTGGTCTCGGGCACGTTGACGTTGACGGTGTACTCGACCGTCTTCGTCCGCTTCTCGGGCACCATCACGGTGTAGCTGCGGGTCTTCTCCTCGATCCGCGGCACCTTCGTCTTCACCGTGAAGGTCCGCTCCCGAACCTCGGTCGTCCACTCGGTCGCCTCGACCTCGCGGATCTCGGGCACCATCTTCCAGACCTTGACCGTGCGCATGCACGGGCCGGCCGCGGCCTCGTCGGCCACGATCTCGCCCTCGACCACGGCGGCGGGCTCGGGGGCCAACTCGCCGGCGAGCACGGAGCTGTCAACCGCCGGGACGACGGCGTCCTCGCCGCGGACGAACGAGCCACCGACGCACACGCCGGCAGCCGCGACCCACGGCAGGAACTTGAATGTCAGACGCTTCTTCACGGAAACCTCCAGAGGGGGAAAAAGACAGGATCAACGTTTCGCGAAACCCGCGTCGAACCCCCGGCCCGCCCGCGACATCCGCCGCGAAACGGTCCCTGAATCCGACAGGAGCAAAACCGGCATCCCAGGCCCGGGCACGTGGTCTCCACCGCGGACGACGCACCGTGACCGGAAGGGCTTGCGCTGCCGGCAAACTCCCCTCACTGGATCGGGCTTCCCTGACCGGAAAACTCAGCCGGGCCGAGAATCGTCGGAAGATTCCGGTCGTGCCGGTCGCCCGGTGGCCGGTGCGGGTGGGAGATCAGACCCGGGCGAGCAACGAGGGCCCATCGGGCCCCCCTCGCAGCAGGTCTCGAGGATCGCGCCGCACTGGCGGCAGACCAGCTTGGCCCGGATTTCGAAGGTCGGGCCGCGGCAGATCGGGCAGATGGTGGTCATGGCTCGAGCATACCGTCCCTGGAACAGAAGGGCTGGCCGGATCATTCACGAGCGGGCCTCAAGGCCGCAGGGTTTTCCCCCGATGCCCGGTCGCCGATCAGCCACCCCTTCTGCCCGGCTTCACCAGGCCGGATACCGGGTACGACCGTCAAGACAGGATTCACCGGGGGTCGAACATGCTCACGGGGCAATTGGGTGGGGGTGCGTCATGGCGGGGGATCGTGCGGAACGATCGCGATCCAGCGACAGGCGGGATCCTGCCGAGTTGAACGGCCGCCGCTGGGCTCGCCGCCGGCTGGCCGCACTCCTCGCGGTCGTCGCCTCCGCCTGGGCCATGACCTCGCCGCCGGCCGCCCGGGCTGCCGAGACCGAGCCGCTCATGGTCACCGAAGCGATTCCCCCTCCACGGCCTGTGGCCGAGCCTGATCTGTCGTTGCCCGAAAGCCTGGCCGAGGCTGCCTGGCCTGGTGTCGACACCGATCACCCACCGCTCGCTGCATTCTGGAACGACGGCTTGCGACTGGCGAGCCCGGACGAGGCCTTCGGCTTCGCGATCGGCGGCCGGGTGCAGGCCGACGCCTCCGGATTCACCGCCGGCCCCGGCCCCGACCTGCCGCCGGCTGCGGGCGGCCTCAATCCGCCGCTTTCGGGGGCGGCAAACTTCCGCCGAGCCCGGCTCCGGGCCGGAGGCACGCTCTACGAGGTCTACGACTGGGCGACGGAATACGACTTTGCCAATCAGATGACCGACTACAACATGGCCTTTCCGACGCTGGCGGGGCCGGGCACGCTGCCGGCGATGAAGGACATGTGGCTCCAGGTGCGGGAGCTTCCCTGGCTCGGCACCCTCCGGGTGGGCAACCAGAAGGATCCGTATGGCCTCGAGCATGTCGGCGACAGCCGCTGGCTCACCTTCATGGAACGGTCGTTCAGCATGGATGCCTTCGAGGGGCCGTTCAACGACGGCTATCTTCCCGGCATCCAGATCTTCGACCATGCCCGCGGTGGCCGGATCGCCTGGTATCTCGGTGAGTTCAAGAACACCGCCAATCCCTTCGGCTTCGCCAACTCCAGTGGCGGCAGCGAGACGGTGGGAAGATTCGTCGTGGTGCCCGTCTACAACCCCGCCGCTACGACGGTCGTACACCTGGGGGTGTCGGGCCGGACGATGGGGCTGGCCGAGGTGCCGTCGCAGATCGATCCTGTGACCGGGAATCCCGCCGGCCCGATGATCCGGGCCGTCCGGTTCCGCAGCCGCGGCAGCATCCGCAACGGCCCGCCCGGCCCGCTGAATTCGATCTATGCCGACGCCGGCCTCCTGACAGGCGACTGGCAGAACATGCTGGGGCTGGAACTCGCCGCCGCATCGGGGCCGCTCTCACTCCAGGCGGAGTATTTCGGCTCCTGGCTGTACGGCGGGGAGACGACCGGCATCGACCCGATCAATAGCGGGCTCCAGCCCCCGCCGGGCACACCCCTGGGCACGGTCTTCTTCCAAGGGGGTTATCTCGAGGCCGCCTGGTTTCTCACGGGAGAGCACCGCCCCTACGACCTGGCGGTCTCGCGGTTCGGCCGGCCTGTGCCGCGGAGCAACTTCTATCGGCTGCGGGATCCCCGCGGCCGGATCGGCACAAGCTCCGGCGCCTGGCAGCTGGCCGTGCGCTACAACTACCTCTGCCTCGACGACGGCGAGGTGCGGGGGGGCGTGCTCAATGGGATGACGGTCGGCCTCAACTGGCTCCTCAATCCCAACGCCCGGCTGGTGTTCAACTACGACTTCACCTACCGCGACTTCACGAACGCGGCCGGCGGCGACGGCAGCGGCGGGATCAACGGTTTTGGTACGCGGCTGGCTTTTGATTTCTAGCTTTACGGCTGCTCGGCCATCCTGGCCCTCGCAGCCTTGCGCCGGCGAAGGGGTAGCCGAGGTGCCCCTTGCCGGCGGCGCCGGGCTTCCTGCCCGACGGTTGGGTGGGTTGCGTTTGGGGCTCGGCCACCCGCGGCCCTCGCGGGGCGAGGGCCGTTCAGCGGGCGAAGGGCCAGTCCCAGGGCCACCAGGGTCGCCGTGGCATGGGTGACCCAAGGCCGGTGCAGGACACGCAGCCGGAGGGGGGTTCTGTGCCGGAGCAGTGGTGGCAGATGTATTCCACCTTGCGATTCAGCACATCCACCTCTTCGTCCGTGATCGTCTTCTGGAGTGACTTCTTCGTGCGGATCGTCGCCGCAGCGCACCCACCGTCGCAGGGCTGTCCGGTGCAGGACGGTGCCTGACCGTGGCCGCCGGGGAGCAGCCGGGGGGTCGGCACGCAGACGGGCTCGCACTTCATCGAGTAGGTCGTCTTGGGCTTCTTCTTCGTGCCAGGTTCGCAGACGCACACCGGCGTGAGGCCGCAGTGGCCGCCACACAGCCGACAGGCGGGCTTGGCCTCCTTTTTCGCGTCGGTGGCCGGCTTCGTGGCGGAGGGCTGCTCGGCTGACTGCTTCGCCGACCCCGCCGTGGCGGCCTGCTTGGCGGTGCCGGCCGACCCGGCCGCTGGGGAACGGGGTGATCCCGCGTTCGCCGCGGGTACGGCCAGGGCGAGCGTGACGAGGCTGAGGGGAAGAAGTCGCATTGAAACTGGTCCTGGTGAGCGGGAAGCGAAGGGGGTGGACATGCCCCAGGCGGCGTCAGAAGTCGAACGCCATCCGGGCGCCAAAGCCGTTGATGCCGCCGCTGCCGTTCTTGGCGAAACTGTTGACGAAATCGCGGTAGGTGTAGTCGTAGTTAAAGTACATCCGGGCATTGGGAGTCATGATCCAGTTGAGCCCGAGGGTGAGGCCGTTGAGCACGCCGCCGTTGACGCCCTGGCTGTCGAGCGTGACCCAGTCGTAGCGGGCGCCGATCTGCCACGCACCTTCGCTCATCAGGATGCCGCGGCGGCCCCCCACTCGAAAGAAGTTGTTTCGGGGAACATAGCGGTCGAGCACCGCCTGAGCGCGGTTGTAGGACCGCGATTCACCCGTGAGGGCATACATCACCTCGCAGTAGGCGCCCTGGGTGAAGAAGTCGGTGATTTCCGTGTCAATCGGCTGGAGGCCCGCGTTGGCGGCGGGGTTCAGAATCGTGCGGGCCTTGGGGATGAAGGAGCCGGCCCATTCGGACTGAAATTGCCACGGACCCCAGTTCGACGCGTACTCGAAGGTCAGCAGCGATTGGTCGGCGGCGTCGAGGAGCCCGGTGTCGGCGTAGATTGAATTGAGCGGGCCGGGGGGGCCGTTTCGGAGGTTGCCGCGGATCCGTTGCCGGAAGCTCCCGCTCTGGTAGTTCGCGGTTCCGGGTGTGCCGCTCTGCTGGGTCTTGGGACACTGCTGGTAGATCGCGCACAGGCCGAGATGGGTCCAGCGGGCGTTGTCGGGATCGTCCACCACCAGGCCGGTGACCCGGGCCTGGTAGGAATTCGAGGCCGCGGTATTGGCGAAGCCGAACGGGTTCTGCTCGTTCTTATAGATCCCGAGTCCCCACCACATCCGGTCGTTCTCGAAGGCGTTGTCGAAGACGAGGATGCCCGGGGCGTAGCCGTTGTTGAAGGGGGAGAAAAAGGCGTCGTTGAGAAACGACCGCTCCATAAAGTTGAGCCAGCGGTCGCTGGTGATGTGCTCGAGCCCCGTCATCGTGTTCTGGTTGCCGATCCGCACGTTGCCGATCAGCGGCAGCTTCGTGATCGTCAGCCAGACCTCGGTGGGCACCACATAGGGGCCGACGGCGTTCTCCAGGGTCGGGTCGCTCTGGGCGGTGATCGTGAGCTGATTGAAGAAGTCGTACTCGGCCAGCCACTCGTAGTTTTCGTACATCTGCCCGTCGACCCGCAGCCGGCCACGCCGCCAGTTGGTCGCACCGGCGAGTGGCGGGTTGAGGCCGCCGTCGGCCGGCAGACTGGCCGGCCCGGGGCCGGCGGTGTAGGCGGTGGTATCGAGCTGACCGCGGCCGCCGACGTGCACCCGAAACTCCTTGTTCGTGGAGAGGAACTCGAGGCCGTTGTTCCAGCGGGGCAGGAGGGTTACGTCGGCCCCCACCGTGAGGGCGTCATCGGTGAGCTGCGACTCGCCACTGGCCAGCTTCTCATCCTCGGGCAGATCGGCCGCCGCCTCGGCGTCGGTGTCTGTGGCAGCCGCTTCAGGCTCCGTGTCTTCGTCCTCGGCCGATTCCGCGACGGGCGTCGCGTCGAGTGCCTCGGATGGCCGCGGCAGCTCGATCGCCTCGGCCGCGACGAGCGAAAGGAGATCGGCAGCCTGCAGCCGCAGTCCGGGCAGGGCCGTCACGGTCACCGCGAGCACGATTCGGCGAAGCAGAAGCGAAATGCGCGACGGCATGGAACAGGACCTGAGATGCAAGGAGGTATTCCGCGGCTGCCGGCAAAGTCGCCGCCATCCGCGTCCCCTGCATGATCGTCAGGGTCGGCACAGCCGGTTTATTAGGAATATCCTTGCAGGCCGGCCGCAGCCGCGCCTTTCCACGCAGACCTCCTAGATTCACGGATCCGCGAAGTGGCTCAGCCGGTGAACAGGGTCGCAATCCAGTAAAGCCCGCCCGAGAGGGCCATCGCCACCGGAAGGGTGAGAACCCAGGCCAGCGCGATCTCGCGGACAGTCTCCGGCTGGATCCCCGACTTGTTGGCCCACATCGTGCCGGCCACGCCGCTCGAGAGCACATGGGTGGTGCTCACGGGCAGGCCGCCCACATCGGCCAGGCCGATCGTCGTCGCGGCTACAAGTTCAGCGGCCGCTCCCTGGGCGTAGGTGAGGTGGGTCTTGCCGATCTTCTCCCCGACCGTCACGACGATCCGCTTCCATCCCACCATCGTTCCCAGACCGAGGCAGAGGGCGACACCCATCTTGACCCACTCCGGCACGTATTCGACCGGCGCCGCGATCTTCGAGGCCAGGCCCGAAAGCACCTTCCGCCGGTCCTCGGCCATCTTGTCCCCGAAGTAGTGCACGAGCGTCCGCACGGAGGCGCCGAGCTCCACGAGATGGGTGCGGACGGCCCACCGATCCTCGGGGTCGAGGTCGTGGAAGCTCTCCTTGCCATCGAGGCTCGCCACCACCTGCCGGGCGAGTGGCAGCGGGTCGAGGGTGGCGAGCACCGCGTCGGCCCGCGGGTAGGGGTCGAGGACCTTGTCAACGGCGCTGCGGGGCTTGAAGAAGTCGAAGGTGGCGTAGGGCTCGATCGCGGCCGAGACGGCGCGATCCCGTTCGAAGTCGGCGGCCGGCGACCCCTTCATCATGTTCTCCACCCGCGTGCTGGCCATGTGTTCGGCCTTGAGCGCCTCCATCCAGTCGACGAGCGGCTGCTCCGAAAGCTCCTTTTCCAGCTCGCGGGCGGCCGCCGAGACCGTGGCGATCTTCGAGCCGTCGCTCCCCATGTCGAGGGCATAGGCTGCCGGCACGATGCCGATCAAGACGAGCATGATCAGGCCCATGCCCTTCTGCCCATCGTTGGAGCCGTGAGCGAAGCTCACGCCGGTGCAGGTGCCGATCAAGATGCCGCGGATCCACCAGGGCGGGGGCTCGTCGCCGGCGGGGGGCTCGTAGAGCTTCTTGGACGGGACGAGTTTCTGGAGCAGCAGGAGCAGGCCGGCCGCCAGGCCGAACCCGATCAGCGGGGAGAGCAGCAGGGCGGCACCCACCTCGGAGGCCTTGTGCCAGTTGATGCCCTTCGCGAGCGAGCCGTGCTCGAGCCAGGCGTTCATCATGCCCACCCCCATGATCGAGCCGATCAGTGAGTGGGAGCTGGAGGCCGGAAGGCCGCGGTACCAGGTGGCGAAGTTCCAGATGATCGCGGCCAGGAGCAGTGCCAGCACCATCGCCAGCCCCTTGCCCGTCTTGATGTTCACGAGCAGATCGACCGGCAGGAGATGAACGATGCTGAAGGCCACGCCGATGCCCCCTGCGTGGACGCCGATGAAGTTCCAGAGACCCGACCACACGACCGCGGGAGTCGGCTTGAGCGACTTCGTGTAGATCACCGTCGCCACGGCGTTGGCGGTGTCATGGAAGCCATTGATGCATTCAAAGCCGAATGCGATCACGAGCGCCACGAAGAGAAGCGCCGTCTGGCCGGTCGTCAGCGTGGCCAACGCGTCGAAGAGTTCCATGCCGCAGCGTCCTCAGTGAATGTTCGTGGATGCTACGAGAGGGCTCGACGCCCCTCAAGCGTCGGGGGCTGCCCACACGGAATTCTCACAAGGGCCGTTCCCGCGCGGGGCGACGGGCCTGAGAACCCGGGAGATTCGGGGCAGCGGGCCTCGGCCGGCTACTCGGGCACATGCACGCGATCGCGGAGGACGCGGGTGCCGTCGGGTTCGACGGCCACGTTGTAGATGCCGGTGTTGTCGAGCCAGCGTTTGAACTCCTCGTTGGAGAAGAGCTTCGGCACCTCGGCGCCGCGGAGGATGTGGCCGAAGAAGAGTTCGGCCCGTCCGTGGGGCCGGTCGCCGACGGAACTCGTCACGCTGAGCACCGAGCCCTCCTCCGAGCACTCGACCATCTCGGCCTCGAACCGGAGCACATCGCCGGGCACGGCGTCGAACTCGAATTCCGCCTTGCCCACCTTCGCCAAGACCACCTGCCGGCGGTAGTCGATCGCATCGGCTGCCAGGATCCCGGCCGTCTGGGCCAGCCCCTCGAGCACCAGGGAATTCGGCACGACGGCCGCCCCCGGGAAGTGATCGTGGAGATGCTCCTCCGCGAGCGTGACCGCCTTGATCGCCACGGCCCGCCGGGTGCGGACGAAGGTTTCGAAGCGGTCGACCCAGAACCAACGCATGCGAGTGCCTCACGGGACGGAAGGAGGGGCAGGATCCGGCTCCCGGGCCGAACTTAGCCCACGAGGATCACGATCAGTTCCTTGGGGCCATGCGCACCGAGCACGAGGATTCGCTCGATGTCGCCGGTGCGGCTGGGGCCGGTGATGAAGGAGAGCATGCTCGGCAGGCTGCCCGCATGCTGCTCGCGAATTCGGGCGAAGGCGTCGGCCAGGGTGGGCACGATCTGGTCGAGCCGGGCCACCACCACATGGGCGTGGGGGAGAATCGAAAGGGCTCGGCCGCCACAGGATTCACTCGAGACGAGGATCGACCCGGTCTGGGCCACGAGGCACTCGCAGGCGGTGAGCCCGGCATCGCAGGCTTCGAGGGCGTCTTTATCGAAGGGGCCCGCGGCGTCCACCCGATGTGTACTGCAGGGGATGCCTGCCAGAAGCGGCTCGACGAGTGGATGGGCATGCCAGGCAACCCGCCGCCAGTCCCGCTGCCGCGCTTGGGCAGAAAGGCAGTCGGCAGCCGCGGCCAGATCAGGCACTTGGAAGACGACGGCCCGGAGTTTCTCGAGGTTGTCCCGCAAGAGTGCCAGGCTCGCGGCGGGGGAGTCTCCGCCGTCCGGCAGCCAGGGCCGGGCCGCCTCGGCGGGCAGGATTGGGAGCGTGGGACGGCCGGAGGCGACCTCGGGACCACGCGTCGCGACATGCGGCGCGGGGGCCGGCATCCGCAGGGCCTCGCCAACCCGGGCGAGGATCGCGGCGCGGGCCGCGGCGTTGTCGGCGGCTGTGCGACTCATCGCCTTCTCCCCTTCCAGGCCGCCCGAAAGCTCTGCCGCGGCGCGGGGGGGAGATCCCGGGTGGCCAGCCAGGCCGACAGGAGCGGCGGCCGAAGCCATTTCATGAGTGCGAGCGTGCGACGGAACCACCAGCCGCCGGCGGCAAACAGCCGGGGGCGGCGGGCCACGAAGGCGAAGGCCCGCTGGCCGAGCCGCTCGAGGCGGTTCGGGGCGGTGCGGGCGGCGTTGCGGCGGTTGTGGAGCAGGTGGTGGTGGATGTCGATCCGCACCGGGCAGGCATCGGTGCAGGCGCCGCACAGGGAGCTGGCGGCCGACAGATGGTTCCATTCCTTCAAGCCCCGCAGGTGGGGCGTGATCACGCTCCCGATCGGTCCCTGGTAGGTCGTGCCGTAGGTGAAGCCGCCGACGTTCTTGAAGATCGGGCAGACGTTGAGGCAGGCGCCGCAGCGGATGCAGTGGAGAGCGTCGCGTTGCTCGGCGTCGGCCAAGAGCGCCGTGCGGGAGTTGTCGAGCAGGACGACGTGCATTTCCTCAGGGCCGTCCCGCTCGTCCTGGCGGCGCGGGCCGGCGTAGAGCGTGTTGTAGCAGGTCATCGGCTGGCCGGCCCCGGCCGTCGCCAGCATCGGCAGGAGCACGGAGAGGTCGTCGAGATGTTCCACAACCTTCTCGATCCCGGCGATCGCGATGTGGATCCGGGGGAGCGCGGCCGTGAGCCGGGCGTTGCCCTCGTTTTCGGTGATTGAGATCTGGCCCGTCTCCGCCACCAGGAAGTTGGCCCCGGTGATCCCGACGTCCGCCTCGACATACAGCCGCCGCAGGTGGCGGCGGGCGATCATCGTGAGCTCTTCGGGGCTGTCGGTGGGAGGGGTGCCCAGGTGCTTGCCGAACAGGTCGCTGATCTCGTCCCGCCGCACGTGCATGCAAGGAAAGACAAAGTGGTAAGGGGGTTCGCCGCGGAGCTGCTGGATGAACTCTCCGAGGTCGCTCTCCACCACGCCGTAGCCGGCGGCCTCGAGCGCCTGGTTGAGGTGGATCTCCTCGCTCGTCATGCACTTGCTCTTGATCACCGCCTTCGCGTGGGCGGCCGCGAGCAGGTCGAGCACGATCCGACGGGCCTCTTCGGCATCGCGGGCCCAGTGCACCTGGCCGCCATTGGCCGTGAACTTCGCTTCGAATTGGGGCAGGAGTTCGTCGAGCCGATTGACGGCCGACCACTTGGCCAGGCTGGCAGCGTCGCGGGCCTGCTCCCAATCGCGATAGCGGGACTTTTGGAGATCGCGGCTCGTGTAGTAGCCGCCGAGGGCCCGCCGCACGAAGTCGCGATGGCCGACATCGCGGACATGCTCGGCTGCGTCGTGGAGAAACTGCTGCTTGGCCGAGTCGGGAGCGGTGGCGGTCGGCGACGTCATGTGTCGGCTCCCGCGAGGATTTCAGCCAGATGGATCGTGCGGGGCCGCTTGCCGTTGCGGGAGAGCCAGCCATCGAGCTGGAGCTGGCAGGAAGGGTCGCTCGAGACGATGTAGTCGCAGTCGGTGCGGGCGAGCGAGCCGGCCTTCACTTCCGCCATCGCCGTCGAGACCATCGGAAACTTGACGCTGAACAGGCCGCCGAATCCGCAGCAACTCTCAGGCTCGTCGCACTCGACGAGTTCCAGGTCACGGACGGCCCGCAGGAGCTGCCGGGGCTCTTCCCGCAGCCGCAGTTCCCGCAGGCCGTGGCAGCCGTCGTGATAGGTCACCCGGTGGGGAAACCGAGCCCCGACGTCTGTGACGCCGAGTTTCTTCACGAGAAACTCACCGAACTCGAAGGTCCGGGAGGCCAGGTCGAGGGCGGCCGTCTCGTGGCGCGTGCCGGCCAGCAGTTCCGGATAAAAAACCCGCATCATCGCCACGCACGACCCGCTCGGGCCCACCACCGCCTCGGCACCGGCGAAGACTTCGAGGGCGTGGATCGCCACCGAACCCGCCTCGTCCTGATAGCCCGCATTGAAGGCCGGCTGGCCGCAACAGGTCTGGGCCGGGCGAAACTCGACCGCGTGCCCGAGCCGCTCGAGCACGTTTGCCACCGCCAGGCCCACCTGGGGGGCGAGCTGGTCCACGAAGCAGGGAATGAAGAGCGACACCTTCATGCTGCCAGGCATTGTAGCTGGCGGCAGGCGTTCAGCTCATCGGGCCTGGGGCCGGCCCCGGCCGGGCGTCAGCCGTCCGCTTCGAGCGCGGCCCGGCGGGTGGCAGCGATCCGGAACCCGCCTGACAGCGAGGAAAACACCGACTCCAGGCCACTCGTGCCGCCCAAGAGCCGCACCCCGGAACCCGCCCCGCCCTCCTGCGATACGACGAGGGAGTTGATCCGACCGTCGCCGTCGGTGTCGAGGGCGGCCGCCACGACGGGCAGGCTTGCGAGCGAGGCGAATGCTGCCCGCTTGACCAGCACCTCGTTCGAATCCAGCCGCCCAGAATGGACCTCGAGGGCCGAGCCGCTTCGTCGGCCACCGGTCACGATGATGTCGTCGATCTGGTCGGCGTCGTAGCGGCCGGCCGCCACGTTGGCCCCGCCCAGATACCCCGGCGTGAGCGGACTGAGGCTCCGCACGAGGACGGGAGTACCGACCGAGGCGTCGTAGATCCGCACGAGCGGCGAGATGCCCACACCGCTGCCGAGCACCAGTTCGTCGCGGCCGTCGGCGAGCGACGCACTGGTGAGAACACCTGCCGAGAAGCTGCCGACATCGGCGGCGGCGATCGAGGTGCCCCCCATCGAGCCTGCGAACGCCTGGCGGATCACCCGGCTGGCATGATTGGGCACCGGATCGGCGGCCGTCGGATCGACCAGGAAGACATGCACGAGCCCGACCCCGCGGGTGGTGACGACGGCGATGTCCGCCGTGCCGTTGCCGTCGAAGTCGCCGGCGGTGACGTCGATGCCCCCCTGGTAGTTCTTTCCATAGGGGAGCGTCTTGTAGGCGGCCAGGTGCGTACCGTCGAGTTCGAAGACCTTGACGACGCTCCGTGAGCCGGCTCCGGAGGCTGCGATCGCCTCGTCGACGCCATCGCCATCGACGTCGCCCAACGCCACGCTCACCCCGCCGCGATTGTTGGGATGGAAGGCGAGGAATCGACTGATCTGCTCACCGGTGGTCGCGTCGAGCACGGTGACCCAGGGTAGACCGCCAGCCTCCTCGCCGAGGACGACCACCGCGGGCGCGGCCAGGTCGGGCGTCGATACCGTCACGAGAAACTGTTGCTCGCTGAAGTCGGTGTCGTCGAACACCGAGGTCGCCCGCACTGTTATGGTCGAGGAACCAATGCCGCTCTCGGCGTAGTCGAGCCGGAGCGTTCCGTCGGCATTGACCACCGCCGAGGCCACCGTCGGGTCGGAGGAGGTTACGGTGTAGACGAGTTCGCCGACCCGCGTCACCGACTCGATCGTCACGTAGTTCTCGGGCGCGAGGTCGCCTGCGCCATCGGTGCCGATCACCGGCAGTTCGGCAAAGACTCCCCCCTTGTTGGCCGTCGGCAGGGCCGCCATCGCATCGACCACGGTCATCCCGTCACCGAGCACGCGGGCGAAGGCGGTGAAGCCGCCGTTTTGAAAGTCGAGGTTGGCGGCGTTGTTGTTGGTGTTGAAGAAGAACTGGCTCGTGCCGCTGTTCTCGTCGCCGCCGACTTTGGCCAGAGCGATCGTGCCACGGACGTTCGTATTCCCCGCTTCATTGACAACCGGGGCGAAAGTGGAAATCGCCGTCGGCAGCACGCCGGTCTCCGTCGGCAGGGCGAATCCGCCGCCCTGGACCACGAAGCTGGCGACCGAACGGTGCATCACCGTGTCGGTGTAAAGCCCCGCATCGACGTAGTCGAGAAAGTTCGCTGCGGTTTCGGGCGTCGTACGAGCCCGGTCGGGGCCGTCCTGGTCGAAGAGTTCCGCAAAGATTGACGAGCCACCGGCCACGTTGGTCGAGAATTTGACGACCGTGCCGGTCACATCGGCCAAGTCGAAGGCCGTCGCGAGGTCGATCGTCTCACCGGCCGACCCGGCCGCGATCGAGATATCGGGTAGCGGCGCGAGCACGTCGACCGCCATTACCCGGCGGGCTTCGAGAGCCTCGAGGAACCCGAGCCGGCGAACCCTTCGAACACGCTTGCGGCTGCCCATGACCACTCCCAGCAGGCGTGCCGGGGACCTCGCAGCCTGGATTCCGCCCGTCGGAACCGCTGCGCCGGCACTCGCTTCAACCCTACCTACGCACGCCGCCCCTCGCCAGTTCACGGTC
>JBJOHE010000021.1:0-2581 GCA_046047895.1 Planctomycetota bacterium
GAAGTCGGCCGGCACAAACCCGCGGTCGACCGTGGCGACGATGACGGAGATCCACGACTTTCTCCGCGTGCTCTTCGCCCGCGTAGGCACCGCGCACTGCCCGGCCTGCGACGCGGTGCTCAAGGCCCAGCCCCGCGACCAGATCGTGGAGCGGATCCTCGCCAACGCCGGAGGCCGGCGGGTGATGATCCTTGCGCCGCTCGTGCGGGAGGCGAAGGGCGAGCATCGCGACCTGTTCACCGACCTCGTCCGCCAGGGCTTCACCCGGGCCCGCGTCGACGGCACGGTCTGCCGGGTCGAGGATCCGCCGAAGCTCGAGAAGCTACTCAAGCACACGATCGACGTGGTGGTCGATCGGCTCGTGCCGGGCGACGAGAGCCGCAGCCGGCTGGCCGAGGCGGTGGAGCTCTCGCTCAGGACCGGTGGGGGCCAGGTGATCGTGGCGGAAGAACCGGCCGACCATGCCGGTGAACCGCCCCCGGATCTCGTGCTCTCGAGCCGCTACGCCTGCGCCGCCTGCGGCGTGAGTTACGACACGCCCGAGCCGCAGCTCTTCAGCTTCAACAGCCCGCAAGGCGCCTGCCCGACCTGCGAGGGCCTCGGCGATATCTACGGCATCGATCCGGCGAAGCTGGTCACGAATCCTGAAAAGACGCTCCGCAAGGGGGCGCTGGGCGTGCTTGGCAGCTACCGCGACATGCCACGCTGGATGCGGCGGCTGTTCAACGGTGTGGCCGCCCATGCTGAAGCCGCGAAGAAGCTGCCGGCCGGGACGCTGCTCGACACGCCCTGGAAGGACCTCACCCCGGCCCAGAAGCGGATCTGGCTCGACGGCACGGGTGTGGAGAACATCAAGCTTGCCTGGAAGCGAGGCCGGGCCGAGCGAGGGGCGAACACGAAGTTCGAGGGCATCCGGGCGTTGCTCGCCAACCGCTGGCGGAACGCCAAGAGCGGAATCATCCGCCGGATGCTCGAAAAGCTGATGAGCGTCACTCCCTGCCACGATTGCCTGGGAGCGCGGCTCTCGCCCCAGGCCCGGGCGGTGCGGATCACGACGGGCTCGGCTCGCTGGGCAGGGCCGGTAACGGCCGCGAGCAAGACCTCCGCCAGTGTCCGCGGCCGCGCGAAATCGAAGTCGAAGGCTGGCCGACGGTCGGCCGAGCATTCGGTCCCGGCCGGACGGCCGCGGGAACTCTCGCTGAACGAACTCTGTGCCCTGCCGATCGCCGACGCCCGGGAGTTTCTCTCCGCGCTCGTGCTTGACGACACCCAGGCCCTGATCGCGGTCGAACTCTTGAAGGAGATCCGTGGCCGGCTCGCCTTTCTCGATGAAGTTGGCCTCGGCTACCTCGCGCTCGACCGCAAGGCGCCGACGCTCTCCGGCGGCGAGAGCCAGCGGATCCGGCTGGCGGCCCAGATCGGCTCGGGGCTCTCGGGTGTGCTCTACGTGCTCGACGAACCATCGATCGGCCTTCATCCGCGAGACAATGTCAAGCTGCTCGGCGCGCTCGAAGCCCTGCGGGACAAGGGCAACACGGTCGTCGTGGTCGAGCACGACGAAGACACGATCCGGGCGGCCGACTGGGTGGTCGACTTCGGGCCCGGGCCGGGCAAGCGCGGAGGCGAGGTGGTGGCGGCCGGCACGCCTGCCGACGTGGCCAAGGCCCCGCGAAGCATCACCGGCGCCTTCCTCGCCGGCCGCGACGCGATCACGGTGCCCACCGAGCGGCGAAAGCGATCGGCCGCTCGGCTCACGCTCCGCGGCGTCTCCCACAACAATCTCAAGGGCATCGATGTCGAGATCCCACTCGGCCTGCTCGTCTGCGTGACGGGCGTCTCCGGCAGCGGCAAGAGTTCGCTCGTGAGCGACGTGCTCGAGCCGGCCCTTCGGCAGCTGCTCGGAAGCGAGGCGGCCTCCCCCGGCGAGTTCGCCGGGATCGACGGGGCCGAGGCGCTCGACAAGGTGATCGTGATCGACCAATCACCGATCGGCCGCACGCCCCGCAGCAATCCGGCCACCTACGTGAAGGTCTGGGACGACATCCGCAAGCTGTTCACGATGCTGCCCGAGGCCAAGAAGCGGGGCTGGAAGGCGGGCCGGTTCAGCTTCAACGTGGCCGGCGGCCGCTGCGAGGCCTGCGAGGGTCACGGCTCCGTCCGGCTCGACATGGACTTCCTGGCCGACATCTGGGTGACCTGCGAGGTCTGCGGCGGTGCCCGATTCGCCAAGGACACGCTCGAGGTCCGCTGGAAGGGCAAGAACGTCGCCGAACTTCTGAACATGGAGGTGGGCGACGCCCTGGAGCTGTTCGCCGACGCCCCCGACATCGCCCGCAAGCTCCAGACACTCCACGACGTCGGCCTCGACTACCTCCATCTCGGCCAGGCCTCGCCCACGCTTTCCGGCGGCGAGGCCCAGCGGGTGAAGCTCTCGCGGGAGCTCGCCAAGCGATCGACCGGCAAGACGCTCTACATCCTCGACGAGCCGACGACCGGTCTCCACATGGCCGACGTCCGCCAGCTGCTGACGGTGCTCGAACGGCTCGTGGAAGCGGGCAACACGGTGCTCGTGGTCGAGCAC
>JBJOHE010000022.1:0-6753 GCA_046047895.1 Planctomycetota bacterium
GGTTGGTCATCGGCTCGGGGGCGGCAAAAGTCGCGTCGCGGGCGAGGATACGCCCCGATGCTCCGCGAGCGTTCGCCGACCCCCGAGCCTGCGCCGGTCCGGCTTTGGCCCGGTTCTTGCCTGCGCTTGTGCGAGCCTGCTGAATCTCAGAGCAGTTCACTTGCCAGGTCGGCGAGGACCGAGCGTTCGCCCTTCTCGAGCGTGACATGGGCGTAGATCGGTTGGCCCGTCATCCGGTGGATCAGGTAGGAGAGGCCGTTGGAGAGGGCGTCGAGATAGGGCTGATCGATCTGGGCCACGTCGCCCGTGAACACGATCTTCGTGCCCTCGCCGGCCCGGGTGATGATCGTTTTCACCTCGTGGGGCGTGAGATTCTGGGCCTCGTCGACGATGAAGAACATCCGTTGAAGGCTGCGGCCGCGGATGTAGGCCAGCGGCGTGATCATCAGCTTCTCCGACTCCCGCATGTCGTTGATCCGCTGCGCGGCCTGGGTGTCTTCGCCGCATTGGTGGCGGATCACCGTGAGGTTGTCGTAGAGCGGCTGCATGTAGGGGTCGAGCTTGTCGGAGATGTCGCCCGGCAGGAAGCCGAGGTCGCGGTTGGAGAGCGGTACGACGGGCCGGGCTAGGAGGATCTGCCGATACCGCTGGCGGCATTCGAGGGCGGCGGCCAGGGCCAGCAATGTCTTGCCGGTGCCGGCTGTGCCGGCCAGCGTGACGAGCTTGATCTCGTCGTCCATCAGGGCCTTGAGGGCGAACGACTGCTCGGCGTTGCGGGGCGTGATCCCGTAGCAGGTGAGCTTCTCCACTCGGTGGAACGACGCATCATGCCGCCGGAAGGTGGCGAGGGCCGACTTGCTGCCGTTGCGGAGCACGAAGTTTTCATTGGCCAGCGGCGGCTGTTCGAGCGTCAGCTGGTCGGCCGGCAGGATCCCGCCACTGGCGTAGAGCTGGTCGATCACGCCCGATTCGATTCCCTCCACCGTCCGCCGGCCCGTGTAGAGCTTGTCGAATCCCTGGACCTTGTCGGAGGTGTAGTCCTGGGCCCGGAGCCCCAGCGACTTCGCCTTCATTCGCAGGTTGGTGTCTTTCGAGACGAGGATCACCTGCCGAGGCGCCTGCTCCTGGGCGAGGGCCAGGGTGGTGCGGAGGATCCGGTGGTCGGCCGTGTCCTGGAGGAACGACTCATGGAGCCGGTCGCGGGGCGAGCCGCCCAGCACCACCCGGATCGAACCCAGGCCTACGCCGAGCGGGCTGCCCGCGGCCGAGAGCACGTCGCCGGTCAGGGCGTCGATCCGGCGGAGAAACTCCCGCGCCTGGAAGTGGATGTCTTCGTTGCCCCGCTTGAACTGGTCGAGTTCCTCGAGCACCGTGATCGGGATCGCGACGTCGTTCTCCTCGAAGTTCCGGATGCAGCCGGAATCGTGGAGGATCACGTTCGTGTCGAGCACGAACAACTTCGGCGCGGCTTCCGTCATCGGGGCCTCCTTGCGGTCGTGAGCCTGGGGGCGGCCATGCCCCGCGGCCGCAGCCTACTCCGATCGCCCGCCGGCAGGGAACCCGGTTTTCCGGGATCCCCGCCCCGCTCATCCAATGCTCATAGAGCGGAAGGCGGCCAGGGTGCCGGCGGAGATCGGGCCGCGGCCGTAGCCGCCACCGGAGTTGATGCCGACCAGGTCGAAGACCGTGGCCTGGCCGTCGTAGTTGATGTCGCCCCGGCTCCAGGAGGCGGCCTGACCGGAGCCGTAGCGGCCGCCGGCATTCATCGTGATCAGGTCGAAGGCGTCGACGTCGCGGTCGAGATCGAGGTCGCCGACCGCCGTCCAGATGATCTTGGCCGACCCGTCGGCCCGCACGTCATAGCCCACCGTGCGGGAGCCGGCGGCGAGGGCCGCCGCCGTGGAGCGGATGCCACTCGAGCCAAACCAGCTGCCGCCGGCGCGGCCGGCCAGGAGCCAGGTTCGCACCGCTGCTTCGGTGGCCCCGCCGGCGGTTATCTCGATGCCCCCCTCGCCGAGGTCGAGCACCGCCCCGTCGGCCAGTTCCAGCCCTGCCAGGGCCACGGTCGCGAGGCCCACGTCGAGTCGTACGGTCGCCCCGGCCAGCACCCGCAGCGGGCCGGAGCCGAGGGCGGCGGCATTGCGAATCTCGACCGTGCCGGCCTCGACCACGGTGCCCCCGGCATGCGTGTTGGCGGTGTCGAGCACGAGCAGGCCGTCGCCCTGCTTGATCAGCCGGCCTTCACCCGACACCGCCGGCGCGATCACTGCGTCGCCGGGGCCCACGGCGAGCGTGGTATCCGGATCGACGACCGCCACCGGCACGATCTCGCCGGTCGGCGTCTGCTCCACCGCCCCTCCGTCGATCGTGATCTGGGCGAGCTGGGCCTGTGAGAGCGCGGCAGTCGACCCGAGAAACACGCGGTCGGAGCCGCTGGTCCAGTTGACGATCGCCAGGGTCCGGCCCGCCGTGAACGTGCCGGCCGCCGTGGCTCGGAACGTGCTGGCTCCGGATCCAAGATCGATCGTGGCGTTGCCGGTGAGGCTGAGGCTTGCGACCGTCTCGCTGAAGCCGGCCGTGGCGAAGGTGCCTCCGGCCAGGACAAGGTCGGAGCCGTCAGCGATCCGATTCGAGCCCGCCAGGGCGAGGGTGCCCGCATTGATCGTGGTGTCGCCGGAGTAGGTGTTGGCCGCGGCGAGCGTCCAGGTTCCGAGCCCGTTCTTCGTGACCGCGACCGTGCCCGAGCCGTTGGAGACCGTGCCCACGAGCCGGCCGTCTCCGCTGCCCTGAAGCGTGATCGTGCGATCGCCGGAGGCGGCCGAGGTGATCGAGCCGAGCGACAGCAGGCCCGCGTCGGATTGAAACACCGCCGCGCCGCCTCCGACGTTGAGGGTGATCGTGCCGGTGAGGGCGTTGGTGCCGTTGATGTTTTGAACGGCCGGCGTGGCGGTGTTCCGCATCGGCAGCGTGATCGCGTTGGCGAGCGTGACGCCCGAAGCGAGCTCCAGCCTCGCCGTGGTGGCGTTGCCGCCGGGACCGATCACGACCGCGCCGCTCCCCAGGGCGTTGGAGGCGGTGGCCCGGACGACGCCGGCGCCGGCGTTGCTGCCGATCGTGGTTCCGCCGGTGAAGGCGTTCGTCGTCGAGAGGATCAGCCGTCCGCCTCCCGTCTTGGTCAGGCTGCCCGTGCCCGAGATCCGGCCGGGAAGCTCGAGATCGGTGGAGCGGTCGACGAGCAGCGTGGCGTTGTTGACGACGTCGCCGGCAAGGCTGCCCGTGCCGCCCCCGGATCCGATCCGGAAGGTGCCTTCGGCGATCGTGGTGCCTCCGGTATGGCTGGCGTTGCCCGCGAGCAGGAGCGTGCCGCTGCCCGTCTTGGTCAGCCCACCGGAACCCGTGATCGGCGCCGTGACGGTAAGGTCGCTGGCGAGCGCCCAGGTTTGCGATTCGGCCAGCACCACGCCGCCAGACGTGAGGATCGAAGACGTGCCGCTGCCCTGAGTGAGTTCCAGGCCGAGCGGGCCGATCGAGAGACTGTTCGAGCCGCGGAGCGACACGCCGGTGGGGGTCGTGACCCGCAGGCTCCGCACGGCCACGTCGCTGCCAAGGGTGACATTCGGGAGATTGGTGGCGGAACCGGCCGCAAACACTACGTCGGTGGAGGCGTCAGGGAGCGAGCCGAGATCGGTGCCACCGGCGAGATCGGACGACCAGTTGGTGTTGCCGCCGCTCGTCGCAGTCCAGACGCCGCTCATATCGCCCCGCCAGAAGGCCTCGGCGACCGGCACCACGAGTGTGGCATAGGCGACGCTGCCCCGCGAATCGGTCGCGGCCACCAGAAACTCCTGCTGGCCGACGTCGGTGCCCGCCATCACGCCCGAATAACTGCCGTTGGCGGCCACGGTGAGCCAGGTGGGGCCGTAGATCTTGGAGTACGTCAGCGTGTCGCCGGCATTGGGATCGCTGGCCTGTCCGACGAGGCTCCCCGTCACCGGCAGCCCCCGCCCGGCCGGCGGGGTGGTGATCGTGGTGGCCTGGAAGACCGGGGGGCTGTTGCTCGCGAGGCCGGCGATCTGCGTGGGCGTCAGCGCGGCGTCGGTGATCAGCACGCTGTCGAGCGTGCCCTTGAAGAGCGGATCGGCCGAGAACTGGCTCTTGCCTAGGTAGTTGGCGTCGAGGGCGAGGCTGCCGGGGGGGATCGTGACGGCGGTATTCACCGCCGCGAGCGAGCCGTTGACGTAGAGCCGGGCCACGTTGCCGCCGAGGGTGACCGCCACGTGGGTCCACTGACCGACCGGCAGGGAGGAGGTTTCGACCCGCTGCTCGCTGCCGCCGTTCTTGATGGCAAACCGCAGCGCGGAGCCGTTGGAGGCCGTGAGGAACATGTAGGAATTGGTGCCACCGCCGAAGTCGAAGATCCGCTGCCAGTTGCCGCCCCCTTCCCAGTTCACCCAGGCGGCGAACGTGAAGGCGGAGCCGCCGGCCGCGTCTTGGGGCAGCTGGAGGTAGGTGGTGCTGCCGTCGAACCGGAGGGCTTGGCCCTGCCGGCCGGCGACGAACTCGCCCGCTCCCACGAGTTGGCCGTTGTTGCCGTAGCCGGAGGTGTCGAGCGAGTCACCCTCGAAGGGCAGTTGGGCCACATGCCGCCCGGAGCCGCTGTCGGCGGCGGGAACTTCCTGCACGTAGCCAATCGGCGAGGCGTTGTTTTTGTAGACAAGGCCGGCCGGGGTGAGGTTGCCGGAGCCATCGACCATCTGCCGCACCGACTCGACGGCCGAGTAGATCGAATACCTCTCGATCCAGGGCGTGGTATCGAGCATGTCGGTGATGCTCGCCACCCAGTCGGCGTTCTGCTGGAGCGTGGGGTCGGGGGCGGAGGTCCAGTTGGCCCCGTTGTTGAACTCCGTCAGCCAGATCGGCAGCTGGTAGCGGTCGTAGACGTCCTTCAGCCAGTTGTAGAGCGACGAGGCGGAGTGATTGGCCTGGTAGTTGTGGATGGCGATGTAGTCGACCCGGAGGTTGGCCGCGATGGCCTTGTCCATGAACTCGTAGAGCCAGGCCTTGCCGCCGTCGGTCACGGCCGGAGAGCCCACCCGGAGGCCGGTCGAGAGCATGTTGGGCCAGTAGGCGATTGCCGCGTCCACCGAGCCGTTGCCCAGGGTCTCGTAGGCGTCTTCGACCGGGTTGTTGGGCTCGTTGAAGCCCAGGACGGCGGTCACGTTCTGCTTGGAGGTGGGCAGGCCGGGCCAGTAGAGCTGCTGCCGGATCGGCACGTATTCCCAGTCGAGCGTGGAATCGAGGTTGTTGTTCCAGTTGTATTTCCAGGCGGCGTCGAGCACCTCGGCGGAGAGATCGCTCGCGCCCTTCTTGGCCACCCACCGCCAGGGGATCACCCGCACGAACTCCACGGCATTGTCGAGTTCGCCCGGCAAGAAGGAGATGTCGAGGTCGGAGTCTTGGGCGACGTAGACCTTGCTCACGCCGCTGCCGTTGGATTGGGTGGCGAAGGTCGCCATGTAGCCCCGCGCAAGGCGGAAGGAACTGATCGCCCCCTGCATCGAGCCGAGCGTGGCCGTCGAGTTGTAGTAGGTGTATTGGCCGAACTGGGCGGAATTGCCGGTGAAATTCGGGCCGGTGAAGACCTCGAGCGGTTTGAACGATGGGGCGTGGGGAATCACGACGGTGCCCACGCCATACTGCACCACTCGCACCGTCGAGCCGGCGACAGCCGTCCTGCCGCTCACCCGCACCTGGCTGAGGTAGGTCGAGTTCACGACCGAGGGCTTGATGTTCGGGAAGAACAGCCAGGCGTCTTCCGAGTTGAGGTGAAAGGTGCTGCCGGTGACGGGGGCCGTAGAGCCGGTGATCCAAAGCTCGGAGCGGCCCGTCATCGTCACAGCGGTGGAGGGAAGCGTGGCGTAGGACTGCACCTGATCATGGAGGGCCAGGACGGCGTTGGCCGTGAGGTCGGGCAGGTCGATCCCGGCCGTGTCCAGGGTTGAGCCGACGCTCAGGGTGGCGGCTGCCTCGACGGCAGCGGGGTCGGTTGCGGTCGCCTCGATCGGCAGCGGGCCGACGAACCCCGTCAGGTCTCCGGCCAGCAACTGGCGGGACTCGAGCCGATCGAGGGAAAGCATTCCGGCCGACCGGCGGCGGTCGAGTCTGCGAAGGCGGGGCCCGCGAGCCATGTGTGAAATCCCGGGGATAAGGGGATAAACGGTCGCGTCAGCAGAGGGCTGCGGACCCTCGAGTAAATATAGGGATCGCATCCGTGGTCTCCTACGCATCGGCTTGTGGAAATGTTTGCCTTTTTTCGCGGAAGAGCGGACTCGGCTGCCGGTCCCCAAGCCGGGTTTTTTCAGGGAATCTCCAGGTGCTGCTCGCCGCAGCAAAACCTCCTGCGGCTTGAGAAAAAAACCTTTTTCAGGGCGTAGACGCCGGTGAGCGACGCCGGTTAGAAAGAAGTGAGCGGGGGAGGAGACGGTCTCGCGTGCCTAGCGAGCAGGGTTTCTTTTCCGCCTTTCTCTCCCCTACTGTCGTCCAAGGGTTTTTTCGTGCCCGCCACGTTGTTTTTCAGAGGTGTGAACATGGTTCGGACTTCGAGTCGCTGGTCACTTTGCTTGTGCATGATCGCGGCGACGTTCGCCGGCCTCGCCCGCGGTGCCGATTCCGCCTGGACCGGTGCGACCGACGCACTCTGGTCCGTCACGACCAACTGGAACCCGGCGGCGCCTGCCGAGGGTGACACGGCCC
>JBJOHE010000023.1:0-2954 GCA_046047895.1 Planctomycetota bacterium
ATGATCCGCTTCGCCTTGGCGGGCAGATGCAGGCCGGAGCCGACGGTCGCGGCCGCTGCCTGCGGCGCGAGCAGGCTGGCGAGCGCCGTCGAGCCGAGGGCCCCGGCGGTCGAGGAGAGAAACACGCGCCGATTGACCACGTCCTGGGTCTGCAGCACGCGACGGGGGTCGTTCAGGGGCCCAGGCATGGCATCACTCTCTCATCACGAATTCATCGAGGTTGATCAGCACGTTGGCCGCGAGCATGTAGGCGGCGAATTCCGGCGGAGGAACACCATCAGACTCGACGGCGAGGCCGGTGGTGACAAACTGCTCGGCAGCCGCGGCGTCGGCTGCAAAGGCCGTCTGATCAGCCTCGAAGCCGGCGACGAGCGTGGCGAGTTCCGCGGGGCTTGGCGAGCGGCCGATCGCCAGGCGGAATCCGTGACGCAGTCGGTCGGCTACGGCGTCGCCTCCCTCCGCCAGCATCCGCGCGGCGAGCGCCTGGGCGGCTTCGACGAAGGTCGGCTCGTTGAGCAGCGCCAGCGCCTGGAGCGGCGTGTTGGTCCGCGACCGCCGCACCTGGCAGGTCTCGCGGTTCGGGGCGTCGAAGAGCAGCATCGTCGGGGGCGCGGCCGTTCGCTTCCAGATCGTGTACATGCTGCGGCGATGGCGGCCCGGGCCGGTGTCGGGCTTGTAGCCGCGGAGATCGCCGTAGCGGCTCGTATCGTCCCACACGCCCTCGGGCATCCAGGGCCGCACGCTCGGGCCGCCGATCACCGGCACGAGCAGGCCCGAGACGGCCAGCGCCTGGTCCCGCACCATCTCGGCCGGCAGGCGGATCCGGCTCGCCCGGGCGAGGAGGCGGTTTTCTGGATCGCGAGCCAGATGGTCGGGTCGAACGGCTGCCGACTGCCGGTAGGCGGCGCTCGTGACCAGAAGTTTGACGAGGGCCTTCATGTTCCAGGGCCCCGCGGGCTTGCCGGCGACCGGGGGCAGGGAAGTTCCCTCGATGAACTCGACGGCCAGCCAATCGAGGAGTTCTGGATGGCTGGGGTATTCGGCCTGGCTGCCGAGGTTCTCGCTGGTCTTCACGAGGCCGGTGCCGAAGAATCGCTCCCAGAGCCGGTTCACCTGCACCCGCGCGGTGAGCGGGTTGTCTCGCGAGACAAGCCAGCGGGCGAGCGACAAGCGATCGGCCGTCACGCCGTCCGGTAATGGCGGCAGGAAGGCCGGGAGGCCGGCCGTCACCTGCTCGCCCGGCTTGTCGTACTCGCCGCGGACGAGAATGAATGCGTCGCGGACCGGCCCCTCCTGCATCACCATCGCGGAGGGGAGGCTGTTGCGGAAGTCAGCGAGGCTCTTCTTGGCGGCATCGCGGGCCGCCTCCGCCCGACGGATCGGACCGTCCACGCGGGACCGATAGAACTTCCGCACGGCCGTCCGTTGCTCTGCCGACCGCTGCTCTGGCGCGAGCGAAAGCGCCGTCTCGACCTCAGCGGGGAGGTCAAGGCCGTCCACGCCGAGCAGCGCCGGATCGGCTGCGGTGATCGCCAGGCGAAACCGGCCGATCGAGTGGTGGTCGAGGGCCTCCTGCCGGATCCTGACGATGACCCGAGAATTCTCTGAAACCACCGTGGCCGCTGCGGGAAACACAGCGAGCCGTCGCGGCTCTCGCTTGGCCGGGTTGTGGCCGTCGATGGCCCAGCCTCGGCCCGCGCGGCCCGCAAGCACTGCCGCGGCCGGCCAGTTTTTCTGGGAGTAGTCGGCCTCGGCCCGGGTGAGTTTCACCGGGATCGGCTCGCCCCCTTCTGCCGGCTCGATCTCGACTTCCACCCGCGAGACCACGATGTTGCCGTTGCCTTTGCGTCCGAATCCCCCGTCGGCGAGCGTCACATCGGGGAGCACCTCGAGCCGCAGCCCGCCGAAGACCTGACCGGGGAGCAACGCTTCAAACTCATACGTGTCGCGAGGCGGCTCGGCGCCCTCCACCTGCCAGGAGCCATCCTCGATCCGGCGGAAGCTCGCGCCGCTGGCCGAGCTGAATTCAAGCGGTTCAAAGGGCGTCCAAACGGTGATCGCCGGGTCGAGGGCGGGGCCGAGTGACCGTTCCCAGCGGGCGATGAGCTGATCGATCCCTTTCAATTCTGCCGCCACCGCGGCCTCGGCGTCGGTCACCACCTGGGTGAGCCTGGCGAGTTCCCGTTCCTGGTCTGGGCTGGGCAGGTCGAAGAGCGGATCGGAGTTTCCGCCGGCCCGGTTCTGGGGACCCATGATCGTGCCGGTCTCGGGCACGTTGTTGAAGATCGCATAGAGAGCGTAGAACTCCCGCTGCGAGAGCGGGTCGTATTTGTGGTCATGGCAGCGGGCGCAGCCGGCGGTGAGCCCCAGCCAGGTCTGGCAGGTGGTCTCCACCCGATCGATCACCGTTTCCACCCGCCACTCCTCGGCGATGATTCCTCCCTCGCCATTGATTCGGTGGTTGCGATTGAATCCAGTCGCCACCATCTGGTCGCGGGTGGGGGCTTCCAGCATGTCACCCGCCACCTGATCGATCGTGAACTCGTCGAACGGGAGGTTGTCGTTCAGGGCCCGGATCAGCCAGTCTCGCCAGGGCCAGTTGGAGCGGCTGGAATCGGTCTGGTAGCCGTGGCTGTCGGCGTATCGCGCGGCGTCGAGCCATTCGATCGCCATTCGCTCGCCGTAGTGTGGGCTGGCGAGGAGCGCATCGACATACGCCTCATACGCATGCGGGGAGCGGTCGGCGAGGAAGCGGTCGACCATCTCTGGCTGCGGCGGGAGGCCGGTGAGGTCGAGCGCGAGTCGCCGCGCGAGCGTGACGCGATCGGCCTCGGGGTTGGGCGGAAAGTCCTCGGTTTCAAGGCGGGCCAGGATGAAGCGATCGATCGGAGTCTGCGGCCAGGCGGCATCCCGAACCGGGGGCAATTCCGGCCTTTCGAGCCGCTGAAAGGCCC